>DATHTC010000585.1:0-5072 GCA_035463735.1 Gaiellaceae bacterium
CGGGCTCGGTGATGTGGTTGGCGTCCGAGGAGACCCCGTAGCCGAGCAGCTCGGCGTAGATCTCCGCACCGCGGGCGCGCGCGTGCTCGAGCTCCTCGAGCACGACGACGGCGCCGGCCTCGCCCATCACGAAGCCGTCGCGGCCGGCGTCGAACGGCCGCGACGCCCGCTCGGGAGCCTCGTTGCGCCGAGACAGGGCCCGCATCGCGGAGAAGCCCGCGATCCCGACGCGCGTCACCGGCGCCTCGGTTCCGCCGCAGAGCATCACGTCGGCCCGCCCGAGGCGGATCGCGTCGGCCCCCTCGCCGATCGCCATGTTGGACGCCGCGCACGCCGTGCACTGCGACGAGAGGGGCCCGCGCGTGCCGAGCTCCATCGACACCCAGCCGGCGCCCATGTTCGGGATGATCGCCGGGATCGAGAACGGGTTGACCCGGTCGGGCCCCCGCTCCGTGAGCGTGTCGTAGCAGTCCTGGAACGACTTCAGGCCCCCGATGCCCGTCGCGATCGCTGCACCCACGCGGTCGGGGTCGGAGCCGATGTCGAGCGCGGCGTCCGCCTCCGCCTGCCGCGCCGCGGCGAGGATCATCTGCGCGAAGCGGTCCATCCGGCGCGCCTGCTTGTGCTCGATCCAGTTCGTCGGGTCGAAGTCCTTCAACTCGCAGGCGAAGTGGACGGCGTAGTCGGTGGGGTCGAACTGCGTGATCGGGCCGGCCCCCGACTCGCCGGCGAGCAGGTTGGTCCACGAGGTCTCGACGTCGTTCCCGAGCGGGGTCACCGCGCCCAGGCCTGTCACGACGACGCGTCTCCGTCCGTTGCCGTTCGCGCTCATCACATCCCCAAGCCGCCGTCGACGAGCAGCACCTCGCCGGTGATGAACGAGGAGTCGTCGGAGCAGAGGAAGCGTACCGCCCCCGCCACGTCCTCCGGGTCGCCGAGCCGGCCGAGCGGCGTGTTGGCGAGCATCGCGCCCTTCAGCTCGTCGGGCAGCACGTCCGTCAGCTGCGTCCGCACGTACCCCGGCGCGACGACGTTCGCGCGGACGCCGCGCGAGCCGAGCTCGCGGGCGAGGGCCTTCGTGAAGCCGATGATCCCGGCCTTCGACGCGGAGTAGTTCGTCTGTCCCGGGTTGCCGTGGAGGCCGACGACGGAGGAGACGTTGACGATCGCGCCGCTCCGCTTCCGCATCATCGGCCGCGCGACGGCGCGGCACGTGTAGAAGACCGACGAGAGGTTCGTCTCGAGCACGACACGCCAGTCGTCGTCGGGCATGCGCGCGAGCAGCCCGTCGCGCGTGAGGCCGGCGTTGTTCACGAGCACGTCGAGGTCGCCGGCCTCGTCGACGAGCCGTCGGGCCTCGTCCGCGTCCGACACGTCCGCTTGGATCGCGCGGCCGCCGATCTCGGCGGCCAGCGCGTCCGCCTCGTCCGTCCCGGTCCGGTAGCCCACGACCACCGACGCGCCGGCGGCGGCGAGCTCGCGCGCGATCGCGCGCCCGATCCCCTTCGACGCGCCGGTGACGAGCGCCGTCTTCCCCTCCAGCGAGGCGAAGGCCATCTAGGTGGTCTTGAGCTCGGACTCGAGCTTGTCCAGCGCCGCGAGGTTGTTCACCGACACCGTCTTCACGCTCCGGTCGATCCGGCGGACGAGCCCGGAGAGGACGTTGCCGGGGCCGACCTCGACGAACGTCCGCACGCCCTGGCCGACGAGCTCGCGCGTCGCCTGGGTGAACTTCACCGGCGCGGTGAGCTGGTCGACGAGGAGCGTGCCGACGCGATGGGCCGGCTCGAGCTTCGCCGTCACCGTCGACATGAACGCGGCCTGCGGCTCGCCGAAGCGGACGCGGTCGACGGCCGGCTTCAGCCGCTCCGCCGCCCGCGCGACGAGCGGCGAGTGGAACGCGCCCGAGACCTTGAGCTGGATCGCGCGCTTCGCTCCCTCAGCGGACGCCCGCTCGATGCACTCGACGACGGCGCCCGTCTCGCCGGAGACGACGATCTGGCCGGGGCAGTTGTAGTTGGCCGGCCAGACGCCGAGGATCTTGCGGCACAGCGTCTCCACCACCTCGTCGTCGAGACCCAGGATCGCGGCCATCGAGCCCGGGTGCTGCCGCGCCGCCTCGGCCATCGCCACGCCGCGCTCGGTCACGAGCGCGATCGCTTCCTCCTCGGTCATCGAGCGCGCGGCGGCGAGCGCCGCGAACTCGCCCACGGAGTGGCCGACGACGAAGTCCGCCTCGATCCCGCGTGCCCGCAGCGCCGCGAGCACCGCCAGGCTCGTGGCGACGAGCGCCGGCTGCTGCACCTCGGTGTCCACGAGCTGCTCCAGCGGGGCCTCGAAGCACAGCTTGCGCAGGTCCATCCCGGAGGCGTGGCTGCCGCGTTCATAGACCGCCATCGCCTCGGGCACCGCCTCCGCGATGTCGCGCCCCATCCCAACCTCGAGCGACCCCTGGCCGGGGAAGCAGAACGCGACCTTGCTCACCGGAGCTCCCGCCCCGCGATCTTCGTCAACTCATCTCCTCCGTCGTTCATCTCCTCCGTCCATCGGATCAGCGCTGAGCCCCAGGTCAGGCCCGCCCCCATGCCCGTCATCAGCACGAGCACTCCCGGCTCGAGTCGCCCCTCCGCGGCCGCATCGGCGAGCGCGAGGGGGATCGAACCGGACGAGGTATTGCCGTAGCGGTCAACGTTAACCACGACGCGCTCCTTCGGCACGCCGAGCTTCCGCGCAGCATGGTCGATGATGCGGACGTTCGCCTGGTGCGGCACGTACACGTCGACGTCCTCGATCGCGACCCCGCACTGGTCGAGGATCTTCTCGGCCGACGAGACCATCACGCGGGTGGCGAACTTGAACACCTCGCGGCCGTTCATCTTCACGTGGGAGTCAGGGTCGTCGAACGTGCGCGAGCCGCTGCCGGGAAGCCACAGGTACTCCCCGCCCCCGCCGTCCGCCCCGAGCTCGAAGCCGAGGAAGCCTCCGTCGTCGACACGTTCGAGCACGACCGCGCCCGCACCGTCGCCGAACAGCACCAGCGTCGAGCGGTCGTTCCAGTCGAGGATCTTCGAGAGCACGTCGCCGCCGACGACGAGCGCGCGGCGAGCGAGCCCGCCGGCCAGCATCCCGTACGCCTGCGCGACGGCGTACATGAACCCGGTGCAGCCGGCGAGCAGGTCGTAGGCGGCCGCGTCGTCGGCGCCGAGCGCGTCGGCGAGCAGCGCGGACGTGGTGGGGAACATCATGTCCGGCGTCACGGTCGCGACGATCACGAGGTCGACGTCGCGCGGCTGCACGCCCGCTCGCTCGAGCGCCTTCCGCGCGGCCGGCAGCGCCAGGTCGGACATCGCCTGCTCGGGCGCCGCGATGCGGCGCTCCTTGATCCCGGTGCGCTCGGTGATCCACTCGTCGGTGGTGTCGACGATCCCCGCCAGCTCCTCGTTCGTCAGCACGCGCTCGGGGACGTAGCAGCCGAGGCCCGTGATCGAGACACGCGCGCCGTTCGCCGACCCGATCACGACTGCGCCTCTCCGACCGCGAAGGTCAGCGTGCCGCGCACGGCGAGCTCGCCGTCGACGGTCGCCTTCGCCCGTCCACGTCCGATCGGGCCGCGGACGGCCTCGAGCTCGCACTCGAGCCGGAGCGCGTCGCCCGGCCGGACGATGCGCTTGAAGCGCACGTCGTCGATGCCGGCGAAGAGCGCCAGCCGGCCGCGGTTCTCCTCGCGGCTGAGGACGGCGACCGCCCCCGTCTGGGCGAGCGCCTCGACCATCAGCACGCCCGGCATGATCGGGTTTCCGGGGAAGTGCCCGGCGCAGTCGGCCTCGGTGACGTGCTTGACCGCGACGACGCGCGACCCTGGCTCCAGCTCCAGCACCTCGTCCACCAGCAGCATCGGCGGGCGGTGAGGGAGGATCGCCTCGATCCCGGCTCGGTCGAGGATCCCGGCCATCAGGCGACCGCGTGCTCGACGGCTTCGAGGCGCGCGCGCAGGCGCGCCCGCGCACGGTGGGCGTAGCACTTCGCCGTCCCGACCGGCATGCCCTCCGACGACGAGATCTCGTCGAACGAGAGGTCGAGCGCGTCCTTGAGCACGACGACCTTCGCCTGGTCGGAGGGGAGCTCGCGCAGGTGGGCGCAGAGCTCGCGGCGCAGCTCCGAGAGCTGCGCGGCGCGGGCGGGATCGCCGGTCGTCGCCGCGCGGTCGTCGTCCTCCAGCTGCTCCCACGGGCGGGCGCGGCGGCGCGCCGCGACGTCGCGACAGGTGTTGACCACGAGCCGGTGCAGCCAGGTGGAGAACTGCGCCTCGCCGCGAAACTGCCGGATGCGTACGCAGAGCTTCGCGAGCGACTCCTGCGCGGCGTCGCGCGCATCCTCCGGGTCGTCCAGCAGGTGCCGCGCCAGCCGCTCGACCCGTTCGCTGTGGCGACCGCAGAGCTCCGCCAGCGCCCGCCGGTCCCCGTCCTTCGCGCGCCGGATCACGATCGGTTCGCTGAGCCTCCCGAGGTCGAGCGGCCGTTCAGGCCGCAGGGGTTGCTCGATTGGACGGCGGCGGCGGACCGGCGGTTGCACGGAAGCAGTCTAGGGACGCGAAGCGGCGCCGGGGCGACGGCCGCCTAGCGGGCGCGGAGCACGGCGCTGCGGTTGCCGGCCGCGTCGTAGGCGACTGCCCGCACGACGCGCGCCGGGCGCGGCAGCACGACGACGCCGGCACCGCGCTTCTTCACGGCAGTCCGCGCGCCGTCGGCGTGGATCACGACTTCGGCGGCCTCCGAGAGCCCGATGCGCAGGCGTGGGCGCCGTGACAGCAAGCGCAGCGACGGCGCCTTCGTGTCGAGCGCGAAGGTCACGAGCTGCCGCACCGTCCCGGTCACGTCGGTCACGCCCAGCTCCGCCTGGTAGAGCCCGTCCTTCGGACGGCCGATGCGCTTCGACCCATCCCAGGACAGCGCGTGCAGCCCCGGCCCGAGCGCGGTCTCCGTCGTCGGCGTCGCGATCCACTTCCCGTCCATGAGCACCCGGAGCTTCACCCTCGCGGGCTGCGCGAGGGCGAACCGGAACCCGATCGTGTC
>DATHTC010000586.1:0-1776 GCA_035463735.1 Gaiellaceae bacterium
CCGCGCCCGCCGGATCGCCGCGAGGAGCCGCATGCCGGCGACGGGGTCGGCGTCGAAGCGCATCCGCACGCTCTCGATGGGCACCTCGCGCGCCGCCAGCTCGGAGGCGAAGCGCGCGGCGCCGTCCTCCCCCTCGTGGAGCACGAGCATCCGCGCGTCCCAGCCGCGGCCGCGAAGGAGCGGCAGCACCGAGAGCAGGTGCGCCTCGGAGCCGGAGATCCCCGACACCTTCTGGACGTGGAGGACGCGCGTCACAGCCCGGCCGCGGCGAGCACGCCCGCTGCCCACGTGTCGACGGAGTGGCGAGCCTCGACCCGCTCTCGCAGCGCGCGGCCGATCGCCGCCAGGTCGGCGGCGGCGAGCGACCCGATTGCCGCGGCGAGGTCATCCGGGCGGTCGCGGGCGAACAGGAGCCGCGGCTCGAGCCCGGCGACGAGCTCGTCGAAGACGGGGTTCGAGACAAGGACGGGGACGCAGGCGGCCGCGGCCTCGTAGACGACCTTGTCGGGCGCGCCGGCGCGCATGTTGTTCACGAGCGCCGTCGCGCCGGCGAGCAGCCCCGGCACCTCCGTGCGCGGCACCGGCCCGCCGAGCGTCACCCGGTCGCCGAGGTCGAGCTCGGCTGCCAGCGCCTCGAGCTCACCGCGGTGGCGGCGCTCCTCCTCGGTGACGCACGGGCCGTGGACGAGGAGCGTCGCGCCCGGGACGGCGGCCACGCCGCGGAGGACGACCTCGAGCCCCTTCGCCGGCGAGTAGCGGCCGAGCGCGAGCAGGCGGAGCGGCGGCGCGGGAGGGCGCTCGGTGCACGGGAACTCCGCGACCTCGATCCCATGGCCGATCGCGTGCACCTTCCGCGACGGGAGCGGGAACGAGCGGGCGTCGACCGACACGACGGCGCTCGCGAGCCGCTCCGCCAGCGCCAGCAGCCGCGAGCGGCGCCAGTGCGTGAACCACAGCACGACGTGCGTGCCCAGCGGCCGCGCGACGGGGGCCGCCAGCACCGCGTACACCGGCGACATGTGCGCGACGACGGCCTGCGGCCGCCGCCGAAGCGCCCCCGCGAGCGCCCCTGCGAAGCGGAGGCCGCGGCCGAGCCGCGTCCGCGCGCCGAACGTCCGCACTCGCACGTTGGCCGGCAGCGGCGCGGGCACCGCCGCAAGCGCCAGGACCTCCACCTCGTCGACGCGCCGCGCGAGCGCGGCCACCATCGGGATCGCCGCCGCAAGGTTCGGGTCCGCGGGATCGATCCGCTGCGTGACGAAGACGAGGCGCCTCATCGGGTGACGCGGTCGGCGAGCTCGCGCATCCGGCGCGCGTACTCGGCCGCGTCGTAGGTCCACGCCGCCGCGCGCTCGGCCGCCGCCGCACCCATCCGCTCCGCGAGCGCGGGGTCGGAGAGGACGCGCACGATCGCCTCCGCGATGCCCTCCACGTCCTCCGGGTCGACGAGCAGCCCCTCGACGCCGTCCCGGATCAGGTCGGGGATGCCGCCGACGCGCCCGGCGACGACGGCACGTCCGCGGGCGAGGGCCTCGATGATCACGCGCGGCGTGCCCTCGGAGCGCGACGGGAGCAGGAGCATCGTCGACTCGTCGAGCGCGCGCACGACGTCCTGGACCGGCAGCGCGGGCGTCCAGCGCGTCTGCTCGGGCAGGTCGGCGACGAGCCTCTCGACCACGTCGACGTGCAGCCCGCGGCCGACGAGGAGGAGCTTCGCGTCCGGCACGCGCGGCGCCGCGACCCGCCAGGCGCGGGCGATCCCGTCGGCGTTCTTGT
>DATHTC010000587.1:0-6792 GCA_035463735.1 Gaiellaceae bacterium
ACATCCCGCTGTCCTACGCCTACTTCCCCTTCCTCTTCCTGGTCATCGCCGGGGCCGCGAACGGGGCGAACCTGACGGATGGCCTCGACGGGCTCGCGGCCGGGACCGGGATCATCGCCCTGCTGACGTTCCTCGCGATCAACGTGATCGGCTACATCCGCTCCGCACCCGAGGTGGCGGACCGCTCCGACTTCCAACTCGACCTCGCCATCCTGGCGGCGGCGCTGATCGGGGCTGCGATCGGGTTCCTCTGGTACAACGCCTTCCCGGCCGAGCTCTTCATGGGCGACACGGGCTCGATGGCGTTCGGCGGCGCGATCGGCGCGTTCGCGGTGATGATGAAGGCCGAGGCGCTGCTGCTGCTCGTGGGCGGCATCTTCGTGATCGAGGCGCTGTCGGTGATGCTCCAGGTCCTCAGCTTCAAGTACCTCGGCCGGCGCGTGTTCCTGATGGCGCCGATCCACCACCACTTCGAGATGAAGGCGTGGTCGGAGACGAAGATCATGGTCCGCTTCTGGATCGTGACGGGCATCTTCTGCGCCGCCGGGTTCGCCCTCTACTACCGCTACTTCGTCCAGGGCTTCCTCCCGGCGCGGCGGTGACCCGGGCAGGCCTGCGGCGGGCGCTCGTGCTCGGGCTCGCGCGCTCGGGGCAGGCGGCAGCTGCGGCGCTCGAGCGACGCGGGGTGGAGGTCGTGCGCGCGGACCGCTCGCTCGGCAACGACGGCGACGTGTCGCTGCTCGAGGGCGTCGACGTGGTCGTCAAGAGCCCCGGCGTCCCGCGCGAGAACGCGATCGTCGCCGCCGCGCGCGTGCCCGTCTGGAGCGAGGTGGAGCTCGGCGCGCGGCTGCTGCCGGTGCGGCTCGTCGGCGTCACCGGCACGAACGGGAAGACGACGACCGCGGAGCTCCTCGGCGCGATGCTCGGCGCGCGCGTGGCCGGCAACGTGGGGCGGGCGCTGACCGACCTCGACGGACAGGCGGAGGACGGGGAGACGGTGGTCGTCGAGCTGTCGTCGTTTCAGCTCGAGGACGTCCACGACCTCCGCTGCGCCGTCGCCGTCCTGCTCAATCTCGAGCACGACCACCTCGACCGGCACGGCTCGTTCGAGGCGTACCGGGAGGCGAAGCTCAGGATCTTCGCCAATCAGCTCGCCGAGGACGCCGCAGTCGTCCCGCGCGGCTTCGGCGTCGTCCCGGGAGCGGCGCGCCGGATCGAGTTCCACGCCGACGACCCACTCCCGGCCGAGCCGCTCATCCGCGGCCGCCACAACCGCGAGAACGCGGCCGCGGCCACCGCCGCGGCGCGCGCTGCGGGCGCATCGGAGCAGGCGATCGCCGAGGCGCTGTCGACCTTCCCCGGGGTGCCGCACCGGCTCGAGCCCGTCGCCACCGTCCGCGGGGTGGTGTTCGTGAACGACTCGAAGGCCACGAACGTCGCCGCCGCCCGACCCGCGCTCGAGGCGTACGCGGACGTGCCGCTCAGGCTCATCCTCGGCGGCTCGCTCAAGGGCGAGGACTTCGCCCCGCTGGCGCGCGCGATCGGGCCGAACGTCCGCTGCGCGTACCTGATCGGCGAGGCGGCGCCGCCGCTGGCCGAGGCGCTCGGCGACGCCGGCGTCACGTGGGAGCGGAGCGGCGACCTCGCGACGGCCGTGCGCGCGGCCGCGGCCGCAGCGGAGGAGGGGGAGGTCGTCCTGCTGTCGCCGGCCTGCGCGAGCTACGACCAGTTCGACAACTTCGAGCGTCGCGGCGAGGAGTTCACCCGCCTCGTGCGAAGTCTCGCAGGGTGAAGAACCGGGGCCTCGAGCCACAGCTCCTCGTCCTCGTCACGCTCGGCCTCGTCGCCTTCGGGCTCGTGATGGTCTACAGCGCGACGTCCGCCGCGGCTGCGCTCGGCGGGGACGATCCGAGCGAGTTCCTGAAGCGGCAGGGCACGTACGCCCTGCTGGGCCTCGCGCTGCTGATCGGCCTCTCGCGCGTCGACTTCCACGCGCTCCGCCCCCTCGCGCCGACGCTCCTCGTCGTCTCGCTCGTGCTCTGCCTGGCGGTGCTGCTCGTCGCCGATCCCGTGAACGGCGCCCGCCGCTGGCTGAGCCTCGGGCCGGCGACGTTCCAGCCGTCCGAGCTCGCCAAGCTCGCGTTCGCGCTCTGGGCGGCGGCGTACCTCGCGCGAAGGACGCCGCCGCAGACGCTGGCGGAGCTCGGCAAGCCGTTCGGGCTCGCGCTCCTCCTGCTCGGAGGCGTGATCGTGGTCGAGCCCGACCTGGGCACCACGATCACGCTGTTCGTGACCGCGTCGGCGTTGCTGCTCGTCGCCGGCGTTCCCGCGCGTGTGCTCGGCGCGGCTGCGTCCGTCACGCTCGCCCTCGGCGCCGCGGCGATCTGGCTCGAGCCGTACCGGCGCGAGCGCCTCCTGAGCTTCCTCGACCCGTGGCAGGACGCCCAAGGCTCGGGATTCCAGATCGTCCAGGCGCAGATCGGGCTCGGCTCGGGGGGACTGCTCGGCGAGGGGCTCGGCCAGGGAGTCCAGAAGATCCACTACCTCCCCGAGGCCCACACCGACATGATCCTGGCCATCGTCGGCGAGGAGCTCGGGCTCCTCGGCACCGCCGGCGTGATCCTCGCCTACGGTGTCTTCGCGTGGGCGGGCCTACGGATCGCGTTGCGCTGCAAGGACGCGTTCGGGAAGCTGCTCGCGGCGGGCCTCGTGGCGCTCGTCTGCGGGCAGGCGGCGGTGAACCTGATGGCCGTGCTCGGGCTCGCGCCGCTCACCGGGATCCCGCTGCCGTTCGTGTCCTACGGCGGCTCGAACCTGGTGGTGCAGCTGGCGTCGGTGGGCATCCTCTTGAATGTGGCGGCGAATGGACGAGTCGCAGCTTCGGTGCCTGATCGCGGCGGGCGGGACCGCCGGCCACGTGCTGCCCGCCCTCGCGGTGGCGGACGCGCTGCGGGAGCGCGGCGTGCACGTGACGCTCGCCGGGTCGCGCGAGCGCGCTGAAGCGCACCTCGTCCCGGCCGCGGGCTACGAGCTCGACACGTTCGCGATCTCGGGCTTCCCGCGGCGTCCGGGCCTCGGCCTGCTGCGCGCGCTCGTGCGGGCGGTCCGCGCCCCCTTCGCCTGCCGCCGCATCCTCGCGCGGCGGCGGCCACACGTCGTCCTCGGGGCCGGCGGCTACGTCGGGGGGCCGATGGTGCTCGCGGCGCGGACGCTCGGGATCCCGGCGGCGCTGACGGAGGCGGACGCTCACCTGGGGCTGGCGAACAGGCTCGCCGCGCCGTTCGCACGGCGCGTCTTCCTCGCCTTCCCGGTCGAGGGCAGGGACTGGCGGAAGGACCGCGTGGTCGGCCGGCCCGTTCCCGTCCGCCCGCCGGTCGCGAGGGAGGCGGCGCGGACGAGGTTCGGGCTCCCGGCCCTCGGCCCGGTGCTGCTCGTGTTCGGCGGCAGCCAGGGGGCGCAGGCGCTGAACGACGTCGCCGTCGACGCGTTCGGGAGCGCCGGGCCGGCCGTGCTCCACCTCGCAGGCGAGCGGTACGTCGACGCGCTGCGGCCGCGCGTTCGCCGCGACGACTACCGCCTCGTCGGGTATACGGACGACTTCGGCGCAGCGCTCGCCGCGGCCGACCTCGCGCTCGCGCGCGCGGGCGGCACCGTCTGGGAGCTCGCGGCGGCGGGCGTGCCTGCCGTCCTCGTCCCGTCGCCGAACGTCACCGCCGACCACCAGACGAAGAACGCGCGCCACTTCGAGCGCACCGGCGGCGCCGTCGTCGTCGGCGAGCCCGAGCTCGGCCGCGTCCCCGAGCTGATCCGGTCGCTGCTCGACGACCCGGACCGGCTGGCGGGGATGGCGGAGGCCATGCGCGCCGTCGCCCGGCCGGACGCCGCGGACACGATCGCGGAGGAGCTGATCGGCCTTGCCCGGACCGCTTAGCGGCCGCCGCCTGTGGTTCGTCGGCATCGGCGGGGCCGGGCTGTCCGCGTACGCGAAGCTCGCGCGCGCGTGGGGCGCCGAGGTCGGCGGCTGGGACCGCGTCCGCACGCCCTACCTCGAGGGCCTCGACGGCGCCCGCGTCGAGATCGCGCCGGAGCCGGTCGTCCCCGAGGAGTGGGAGGTCGTCGTCTCCACGGCGTACCGCGACCGGGTCGCGGGGGCGTCCCGGGCGCAGCTGCTCGCGGAGCTCGTCGGCGCCCAGCGCTCGATCGTCGTCGCCGGGGCCCACGGCAAGACGACGACGACGGCGATGATCGCGTTCGTCCTCGACCGCCTCGGGCTCGACCCCGCCTACCTCGTAGGCGGCGACGTGCCCCAGCTCGGCGGCAACGCGCGGGCCGGCTCCGGCTGGCTCGTCGTCGAAGGCGACGAGTCGGACCGCACGATCGAGGCGCTCCGGCCCGAGATCGCCGTCGTCCTCAACGTCGACCTCGACCACCACTCCGAGTTCGCCTCCCGCGCGGAGGTGGAGGCCCTCTTCGAGCGCTGGCTGGTCCACGTGCCGCACGTCGTCCGCGGCGAGACGCTCGAGCCGGCGGCGCTCGAGCTCGGCGTGCCGGGGCAGCACAACCGGCGGAACGCCGCCGCCGCGCTCGCGGCGCTCGAGCTCGCCGGCGTGCCGCGGGCGGACGCGGAGGGGGTGCTGCCGGAGTTCCGCGGCGCGGGCCGGCGTTTCGAGATGGTCGGCGAGGCCGGCGGCGTCGTAGTCGTCGACGACTACGCGCACAACCCGGCGAAGCTCGTGGCCGCGATCGCGGCGGCGCGCGAGCGGACGGAGGGGCGCGTCCTCGTCCTCTTCCAGCCGCACCTGTACTCCCGCACGCTGCACTCGGCGCTCGAGCTCGGGGCGGCGCTCGCGGCCGCCGACGCGGCCGCGGTCACCGACGTCTACCGCGCGCGCGAGGAGCCCGTGGAGGGCGTCACCGGCAAGCTCGTCGTCGACGCCGCGCTGCGGGCGCGGCCGTGGATGCGGGTGGCGTGGACGCCCGCTCTCGAGGATGCCGTCCGCGTGGTGGCCTCGTGGGCACGGCCCGGCGACCTCGTCCTCACCGCCGGCGCGGGCGACGTCGATCGCGCCGGGCCGCTGCTGCTGGAGGCGCTCGCGTGAGGCTCGAGGAGGGCGTGCCGCTCGCGCGGCTGACGACGATCGGGACCGGCGGCCCGGCCCGCTACCTCGCTCGGCCGGAGACCGAGGCCGAGCTGGAGGAGGCGCTCCGGTTCGCCGCGGATCGCGGCCTCCCCGTCGCCACGGTCGGCCTCGGCTCGAACCTCCTCGTCGCCGACGAGGGCGTCGACGGGCTCGTGGTCAAGCTCGCGGGCGAGCTCGCGTCCGCCGAGGCGCGGGGCGAGCTGCTCGTCTGCGGCGGCGGGGCGCCCAACGCCGTTGCGCTCCACCGTGCGCGTGCGGCCGGGCTCGGCGGCTTCGAGTTCGCGTGCGCGATCCCGGGCACGGCCGGCGGCGGCGTGTGGATGAACGCCGGCGCGTACGGCGGGGACTGGGCCGGGGTGATGGAGCGCGCCTACGTCGTCACGGTCGCCGGCGGCGGCTGGCTCACGCCCGCCGAGCTCGGGATGTCGTACCGCCACTCCTCTCTCCGGCACGGGCAGGTCGTGGCGCGGGTCGAGTTCCGACTCCGCCCGCGTGACCCCGACGCGATCAAGGCGGAGGTGCGCGAGCTGAACGCGCGCCGGAAGGAGGCGCAGCCCACGAACCGGCGCACCTTCGGGAGCGTGTTCAAGAACCCCGAGCACGAGCTCTCCGCAGGGCGGATGCTCGAGGCGTGCGGGCTGAAGGGGCACCGCATCGGCGGCGCGCAGATCTCGCCGAAGCACGCGAACTTCATCGAGAACGCCGACGGGGCCACCTCCGCGAACGCGGTCGCTCTTATCGTCGAGGCGCGGCGGCGCGCACGGGAGCGGTTCGGCGTCGAGCTCCGGCACGAGGTGGAGCTGCTCGGGCCGCTCAAGCTCCCCCGATCGGGGTAGGACGCCCGGGCGGGTGCCCGGCAGGATGAGCGCGATGGACCAGCAGCACGAGTTCGGCTCCGGGCTCCGCAAGCACCTCGGCTTCGAGTTCCTCGAGCCCGTGGAGGTGTTGCTGCCGTCGTCGTCGGTTTCGCGCCAGGAGGAGGAGCCGCCTGTCGACCCGGTCGAGGCCGAGCTCGAGCGCCGGCTGTCGTACCTCGCCGCCGCCGAGGAGGCCTTCGTCGACCGTGAGCGCGAGCTCGACGCGCGCGAGCAGGCGCTCGCGCAGCTGGAGGAGGAACTCGCCGCGCGCGAGGAGGAGCTCGTCGGCGACCTCCGCGAGGCCGGGCTGAACGCGCGCCAGCTCCTGCGGCGGCGTGCCGAGCAGCACGCGGACGGGCTGTGGCGCACCTTCGAGGAGGCGATGCGGGCCGACGCGCCCGACGGCGGCCCCGACCACGCGATCCGCATCGCGGCCGCGCGCGCGCTCCTGGCGGAGGCGTACGACCAGCAAGGCGGCGGTGCCGAGCTCGAGGACGAGCTCGCGCGCCTCCGCGCCCGTCGGACTGCGGCCGCCGGTCCGTGAGCCGCCTCTCGGCGACCGCCCGCCGTCTCGCCGCGGAGCGCGAGGTGCGGCTGGCGTCGTTCGCCGCCGCGCCGCTGCTGTGGTTCGCGATCGCGTGGACCGACGTCCGCGCGCTCCTGCTCGTCCCCGTGGCCGTGTTCGCGGCCACACACGCGCTGCGCGGGATCGCGCGGCGCCGGCGCTCGGAGGACGACTTCATCCTCTAGTGTGCGTGGGGGAACCCATGGTTCCCCCACGAGCCCCCTCCTTC
>DATHTC010000588.1:0-1641 GCA_035463735.1 Gaiellaceae bacterium
GACCGGATGCGGCGGCGGTTCTGCGGCCGCCCGCTCGTCGGCGACCTGCTGCTTGAGCGCGCGCTCGAGCGCGACGAGGAAGTCGTGGCGGTTCGTCGACGCGTTGGCCGCGATCTCGCGGTCGACTTGGCCGGCGACCACGAGGTCG
Organism: Gaiellaceae bacterium; assembly: GCA_035463735.1. GTDB lineage: Bacteria > Actinomycetota > Thermoleophilia > Gaiellales > Gaiellaceae > DATHTC01. The sequence goes on from DATHTC010000588.1 coordinate 149, forward strand.
ATCAGCGCCCTGCTGAAAGTCTGCATCTCGAAGAACTCGCCCTCGTCGATCGCGTCGTGGATCTCGTCCGGGCGCGCCTCGCGGATCAGGTCGGCGATCCGGGCGTTGTTCACCATCACCTCGACCGCCGCCACGCGTCCTCCGTCCACCTTCGGCAGCAGCCGCTGGCTGATCACGCCGCGAAGGACGCCGGCGAGGATCGAGCGGATCATCGGCTGCTTGACGGCCGGGAAGAACTCGGTCAGGCGGCCGAGGGTCTCGGCCGAGTCGATCGTGTGCATCGTCGAGAAGACGAGATGGCCCGACTCGGCGGCCTGCAACGCGGTCTCGGCCGTCTCGGCGTCGCGGAGCTCGCCGATCAGGATCACGTCCGGGTCCTGACGCAGGGCGCGCCTGAGCGCCTGGTTGAAGGACTGCGTGTCGAGGCCGACCTCGCGCTGGTTGACGATGCACGCGAGGTCCTCGTGGAGGAACTCGATCGGGTCCTCGACCGTGACGATGTGCTGCCGCCGCGTCCGGTTGATGTGGCTGAGCATCGCCGCGAGCGTCGTCGTCTTGCCCGACCCGGTCGCGCCGGTGACGAGCACGAGGCCGCGGTGCTCCTCGGCCAGGCGGCCCACGCCCGGGGGGAGCTTGAGCATCTCGAAGTTCGGAATCTCGCGCGGGATGACGCGGAAGGCGAACGAGATCGCGCCGCGCTGCATGAAGCCGTTGACCCGGAAGCGGGTGAGGTCGTTGGCGGTGTACGAGATGTCGAGCTCGCCGCTCGCGCGGAAGTCCGCCTCCTTCTGGGGGTTCACCGCGGTCACGGCCGCGAGCACGGTGTCGAGATCCTGCGCGGTCAGCGCGTTCATGCCCTCGACCTGGAGGATCTGCCCGTCCTGACGGATGGCCGGCGGCCGGCCGAACTTCAGGTGGACGTCGGTGGCGCCGCTCTGGTGGGCGCGTGTGAGGAGGAGGTCCAGGTCCATGCCGAGACCCGGCCTGCATCGGCAGTCTGCGGGCCTCGCTTTAGGTTGCCGAACCGCGCAAGCGTCTCGACCACCCGGAGCACCGCGCCGCCCACGCCGCCGACGTCCGCGGGCTCGTGCGCGTCCGCGCGCAGGAGCGCTTCGACCCCCCGCCAGGCGAGCGGGAAGCGCAGGAGCGTGAACGTCGCCCGCGGGAACCGCTCGAGCGCCGTCTTCGCGCGCCACGCCGCCGCCGCCTGGACGGCGAGCCTGCGCCGCAACTCCCCTGCATACAGGCTGAAATCGGCCCTCCGCCCGGCCAGGATGTCGAGCGCGTTCGCGGCCGCGAGCCCCGCGCTCAGAAACGCCTCGTAGATCCCGTCGCCCGACACGGGATCGACGAGACCGGCGGCGTCGCCGACGAGCGCCGTCCGCCCGCGGGCGGCGACCGCGCCCGGCCGCCGAAGCGGCAGGTGGTGCCCGCGCACGTCGGCGAGCGCCTCCACCGGGATGCCGTGCTCGCGGCAGAGTCGATGGAGCTCT
>DATHTC010000589.1:0-4301 GCA_035463735.1 Gaiellaceae bacterium
GCGCTCGCGGCGGTGGCCGCGGTCGGCGGCGACCTCGTCGGCATCGACCTGCTCCCTGTCGACGGCGGGTGGACGGTGCTCGAGCTGAACGCGGCCGTCGACTTCGACGCACGGTACGACCTGCCGGGGCGGAGCGTGTACACGGACGCCGCGGAGGCACTGGGGCTGGTGGCCGCGGCGCGCGCGGCCTGACGGCACGGCGACGCCCCGCGGCACTCCGCGCCGTGCGGGATCGTGATTCGGGCGCCGGCGAGGTCGCCCCTCGGTCGAGCGCTGACCGCTGACATCGGTGCCGTTCCTCGCGCTCGTGGTCGTGCTCGCTGCGGCCGTGTGGGCCTCGGGGCGTGGGCGATCGCCGGCGAAGCGGACGGCGAGAGCGACGCGCAGGCGCTCTGGGACGAGACGCTGGCGGCGTGGTCGCGCTACGACCGCGACGCCGTCGAGTCGCTCGACGCGCCCGACGCGCAGCTGCGCCCGATCAGCGGCGGCACACGAGGCGTGGCGACGTTCTCGGGCAACGTTCGGCGCGGGAGCGCCGTTCGAGAACGTGCTCGTCGACGAGTAGCCGTCGGTCTAGGACGGCTGCGCCGCGCCCACGCGCGGCCGCCGCGCCCGCGGCTCCGCGGCGAGCTGCCCGCACGCCGCCTCGATGTCGCGGCCGCGCGTGAGCCGGACCGTCGCCGGGATTCCCGCCCGGTCGAGCACCGCCTTGAACGCGTCGATCGCCCTGCGCGACGAGCCCTGGTACATCCCGGTCGGGTTGTAGGGGATCAGGTTGACCTTGAACGCGTCGCCCTCCAGCAGCTCCGCCAGCTGCCGCGCCTGCTCGACGCGGTCGTTGACGCCCGCGAGCAGCACGTACTCGACGAAGACGCGGCGGCGCCGCAGCGCGACGTAGCGGCGGCACTCGGCCAGCACGTCCGGCAGCGGGAAGCGGTCGTTCACCGGCATCAGCTGCGAGCGCAGCGCGTCCTCAGGCGCGTGCAGCGAGAGCGCGAGCCGGATCGGCTCCTCCACCTCGTCCACGAAGCGCGTCAGCGCCGGGAGCCATCCTACGGTGGAGACGGTCGTCCGCCGGTGCGTGATCCCGACGTCCGGCAGCCGGCGCGCGGCTGCGAGCACGTGGTCGAGGTTCAGCAGCGGCTCCCCCATCCCCATGAACACCAGATGGTTCACCGGCTCGATCCGACGGAAGTGGAGCACCTGGTCGAGGATCTCCGAGGCGGTCAGGTTGCGTCCGAACGCCATCGCGCCGGTGGCGCAGAAGGTGCAGGTGAGCGGGCAGCCGGACTGGGAGGAGACGCACACGGAGCGGCGCCCGTCGCGGTAGCGCATCAGCACCGCCTCCACCGGGTGGCCGTCGTGCGTGCAGAACAGCACCTTGAGCGTCCCGTCGCGGGCGAGGCGCTCGCTCTCGACCGTCAGCGTCGAGAAGGGGACACGCGCGGCGAGCTCGGCGCGTAGCGGCGTCGCGACGTTCGTCATCGCCTCGTAGCCGGCCGCCCCGCGCGCCGTCCACTCCCACACCTGCCGGGCGCGGTACGGCGGCTCGCCGAGCTCGGCGAGCGTCGTCTCGAGGAGCGCGAGGTCCACGGGGGCACGGTAGCGTGGGCGGCGTGATCGACCTGCGCTCGGACACGATGACGAGGCCGACCGCGGCGATGCGCGCCGCGATGGCGGCCGCGGAGGTCGGTGACGAGCAGCTGCGCGAGGACCCGACCGTGAACGAGCTCCAGCGGCGTGCCGCCGAGCTGGTGGGGCAGGAGGCGGCGCTCTTCCTGCCGACCGCGACGATGGCGAACCAGATCGCGCTGCGCGTACTCGGGCACCGTGGAGGGGAGGTCGTCGCGGAGGAGCGGACGCACGTGCTCGTCTACGAGGCCGGAGGTGCCGCAGCGAACGCGGGGCTCGTGACGCGCGGGCTGCCGGGCGTGGCCGGGCGGCTCACCGTCGCGCAGCTGGAGGAGGCCGTCGCGGCCGCCGACCCGCCGCTCCAGCCGGTCGAGCTCGTCGTGCTCGAGCAGACGCACCGGAGCTCCGGCGGCCGCGTCTGGCCGCTCGAGGAGCTCGAAGCGGTGGCCCGGGGGGCGCACGAGCTCGGCCTCCGCGTCCACCTCGACGGCGCGCGGCTGCTGAACGCGTCGGTGGCCGCCGCCGTTCCCGCGGCGGCGTACGGCGGCGTCGCCGACACCGTCACGCTCTGCTTCTCGAAGGGGCTCGGCTGCCCGCTCGGCGCCGTGCTCGCCGGCGCTGCCGACCTGATCGAGCGCGCGTGGGTGGAGAAGTTCCGCTTCGGCGGAGCGATGCGGCAGGCCGGGATCGTCGCGGCCGCCGCGTTGTACGCGCTCGACCACCACGTCGAGCGTCTCGCCGAGGACCACGCCCGCGCCCGGCGTCTCGCCGAGGGGCTCGCCGAGGCCGGCCTGCCCGTCGACCCCGAGGCGACCGAGACGAACTTCATCGCGATCCGGCTCGAGGAGCTCGGCCTCCACGAGGGCGAGGCCCTGCGACGACTCGAGGCTGCGGGCGTCCTCCTCACCGGGTTGCGCCCCGGCTGGCTGCGCGCGGTCACGTGCCTGGACGTCGAGGACGAGCACGTCGAGCGGGCGGTGGAGCTCGTCCCGCAGGCGCTGGGGGCTCTTGCGCGGGCGTGAGGGCAGGCTCGGCGCGCTGCTGCACCGTGCCCAGGCCCAGCAACGGCTCCCGGGCGTCGCGGCCGCGCTGTTCCGTCACGGCGAGCTTGCGTGGAGCGACGCCGTCGGGCTCGCGGACGTGGACGCCGCCACGGTCGCGACGCGCGACACGCAGTACCGCGTCGGCTCGATCACGAAGACGTTCGCCGCGGCGGCGGTGCTCCAGCTCCGGGACGAAGGCCGCCTCGACCTCGACGACCCGGTCGCGCAGTACGTCGAGGAGCTTCCGCACCGCGCGCCGACGCTGCGCTCGCTGCTCTCGCACACATCCGGTCTCCAGCGTGAGCAGCCGGGCGACATGTGGGAGACGATGGTGATGCCGACCCGCGAGGAGCTCCTCGCTGGACTCGGCGCCTCCGAGCGCGTGCTCAGCGGCTCGCACTGGCACTACTCGAACCTCGCGTTCTCGCTGCTCGGGGAGGTCGTCGAGCGCACGGCCGGCGTGCCGTACCGGGAGCACGTCGCGGCGCGCCTCCTCCGGCCGCTCGGCCTCGAGCGGACGACGTGGCGCCCGGAGCCGCCCGTGGCGGTGCCGTACCTCGTCGACCCGTACGCGGACGGGGTCTCGGTCGAGCCCACGCTCGCGGAGGGGAGCCTCGACGCCGCCGGGGAGCTCTGGAGCACGGCGCCCGACGTCGCTCGCTGGGGCGCCTTCCTCGCCGACCCCGACCCGGCGATCCTGTCGCCGGAATCGGCGGAGGAGATGCGGACGGTGCACGCCATGGCGGAGCCGGAGCGGTGGCTCGCCGGCTGGGGGCTGGGCCTCTCGCTCGAGCGGCGCGGCGACCGGGTGTGGGCGGGCCACGGCGGGGCGATGCCCGGGTTCCTGGCGGCATTCGCCTTCCGGCCGGCCGAGCGCGTCGCGGCCGCGGTGCTGACGAACTCGGGCGCGCGGGCGGAGCCGGACGTGCTCGTCCTCGACCTGGGTGAGACGGAGCTCGAGCTCGAGCCCGAGGCACCGGAGGAGTGGCGGCCGGCGCCGCCGCCCGACGATGTCGCGCCCCTGCTCGGGCGCTGGTGGTCGGAGGGCGAGGGGTTCACGTTCTCCTGGCGGCAGGGCCGCCTCGAGGCGCGGGTCGACGGGCTCGCGGACTGGCGCCCACCCGCCGTGTTCGAGCGGGTGGACGAGGACGTGTGGCGGACGGTGTCCGGCCGCGAGCGCGGCGAGCTGCTCCGCATCCGGCGCGACGAGAACGGCGACGTGGCGCGGCTGAACTGGGCCGGCTACCCGTTCACCCGCGAGCCGAGAGCCTTCGGCGGCTGAGGGAGCGAGGACCGTCCCCGGCAGCCATGTCTGGGGTCTGTCCCCAGCCATGGAGGGAGGGGGCATGGGGGAACCGCCAGGTTCCCCCTCAACCAGACGCGCGGGATCGCAGCCCGCGAAGCGGGCGCATCCCGCCCGTCACACCACGTCGGCCCCGCTGAACCGGCACCAAGGCCGAAGCGCCCGCCCCGGGAGGGGGCGCGCGCGGAGGCCAGAGACCACGCCGTCTCAGGTCAGCCTCTGGAGCCGACGTCCCGGAGGCCGAAGCGCGCTTCATGCGCGCGAGAGGCCAAGACGACGCCAAACCACCGCGACCCGGCAGAAGGAGGGGGCTCGTGGGGGAA
>DATHTC010000590.1:0-3418 GCA_035463735.1 Gaiellaceae bacterium
ACGCCGGCCGCGAGCGCGCGGATCCGCGCCTCCGGCGTCTCCGGCGTCACGAGCTCCTCGTCGCTGCGCGGCGACCCGTGGGAGAAGCAGACCGGCCCGAGCCCGTCGATCTCGACCGACACGCGCTCCGCGAAGCCGGCGAGGAACGCGAGCGCCTCGACGGAGTGCCGCTCGAGCAGCCAGCGCTCCCGGTCGCTCGGCTCCGGCGAGGGCTCGAGCAGCGCCCGCTCCGCGGTCCCGCGGACGAACAGCGCCTGGACGGAGAGGCGGTCGAGCAGCGCGAGCGTGTCCTCGGGCAGCGGTCCCCACGTGAGGTCGCCGCCGAAGACCACGAGGTCCGGCCCGACCGCCGGGAGCTCGGCGAGCACGGCCTCCAGCGCCACCGCGTTGCCGTGGACGTCGGAGAGGACGGCAACGCGGCGGGCGGAGGGCGCGGTCGGCACGGCGTCAGCTTCGGGCCTGCGCCCGCGCGAGGCAAGGCCCGCTCGCTCGCGGGTGGACGTCGGGGCGCACGTGCTGTCCGGTCACGCGGCACGCCTGACGGGCGCGGCATCCCAGACGCCCGTCGCGGCGGCGCGACGGGCGTACTCGCGGAAGTCCCGCGGCTCCCGGCCGAGCGCGCGCCTGACCCCGTCGGCCGGGATCGCGTTGCGCCCGTCGAGCACCTCGCGGAACAGATACGCGAGCAGCGCGAGGTACGCCGGCGGGACCGTGTCGGCGGCGAGGCCCATGTACTCCTCGAGGGGGACGGCGACGTACCGGACGTCGCGCCCGGCCGCGCGCGCGATCTCCTCCACCGCCTCCGCGAAGGTCAGCGACGTCGGCCCCGTGAGCTCGTAGACCTCGCCGGCGTGCCCGTCGTCCGTGAGGGCCGCGACGGCGACGTCGGCGATGTCGTCGGCGTCGACGAACGGCTCCGGCACGTCGCCCGCCGGCAGCGCGAGCACACCGGCAAGGACCGGCTCCAGCAGGTACCCCTCGCTGAAGTTCTGGGCGAACCACGAGCAGCGGACGACGGTCCACTCCGCGCCCGACTCCTGCACGACCCGCTCGGCCCGCTCGGCCTCCTCCTCGCCCCGTCCGGAGATCAGCACGAGGCGCCGCGCGCCCGCGTCGAGCGCCAGCGACGCGAGCTCGCGGACGGCGTCCACCGCGCCGGGGACGGCGAGGTCGGGGAAGTACGAGAGGTACACGGCGCCCGCACCGCGGACGGCGGGAGCCCAGGTCGCCGGGCGCTCCCAGTCGAACGCCGGCTCGCCGGCCCGCGAACCGACGCGGGTCGGCACACCCCGCCCCGTCAGCCGCTCCACCACGCGGCGCCCGGTCTTGCCGGTGCCGCCGAGCACGAGCACATCCCTGTCGATCGTCATCGTCGTCGCCTCCTGTCGTGGACTGTGCGTCCAGTATTGGGTGCCCCAGGTGGACGGCATATGGCCGAGAGGCGCGAAGTCATGCTCGAACGTCCGATTGCAGCGGACGCCGAGCCGCAGCCGCGATACTGCGGCCGTGGCTCTCGACCCCTGGCCGCCGACCGACCCGCTCGCGGAGGCGCTCCACTTCCTGCGCATGGACGGCGCCTTCTACTGCCGCTCGGAGCTGAGCGCGCCGTGGGGCCTCACGCTGCCGTCGATGCCGGACTACCTCTGGTTCCACGTGGTCACCTCCGGCCGCGCGTGGCTGGAGCCGGAGGGCGCCGAGGGAGCCTGGCTCCTGCCCGGCGCGCTCGCCCTCGTCCCGCACGGGAAGGGGCACCGGTTGCGGAGCGAGCTCGGCGCGCCGGCGCCGCCGATCCTCGAGCTGCCGCTGGAGCAGGTGAGCGAGCGCTACGAGCTCCTCCGGCACGGGGGTGGCGGGTCGCCGGCGACCCTGATCTGCGGCGCCGTGCGCTTCGACCACCCGGCGGCTCGCAACCTCGTCGCGATCCTGCCACCCGTCGTCCTGGTCGAGGCGTCGGAGTCGCCGCAGCGCGAGTGGCTGCAGAGCACCCTCCGACTGATGGCGGCGGAGGCGAGGGAGCTGCGGCCCGGCGGAGAGGCCGTGATGACCCGCCTCGCGGACATCGTCGTCGTGCAGGCGATCCGCGCCTGGATCGAGAGCGACCCCGCGGCGCGAAGCGGATGGCTCGGCGCGCTGCGCGACCGGCAGATCGGGCGCGCGCTCACGCTGCTCCACCGGGAGCCGGCGAGGGCCTGGACGGTCGCCGCGCTGGCGCGCGAGGTCGCGATGTCCCGCTCGGCGTTCGCGGCGCGCTTCACACAGCTCGTCGACGAGCCCGCGATGCAGTACCTCACGCGCTGGCGGATGCACGTCGCGCTCCACGCGCTCCGGGAGGAGGGCGCGACCGTCGCCCAGCTCGCGAACCGGCTCGGCTACCGCTCGGAGGCCGCGTTCGCGCGCGCGTTCAAGCGCGTCGTCGGCCTGCCGCCCGGGGCGGTCAAGCGAGCGCGGGACGACGAGGCGCTGGCGGCCGCGAGCGGCGGCGCGCCTTCCTCCTGAGCGGACAGGCCGGGGCGTCAGCTGCCGGCGGCTCCATCGGCGCCGCGGTCCGGCACGTCCATGGCGACGATCGCGCCCGTCGTCGTCACCCGGCGCCGGGCACTTTGTCCCGTCCGCACGATGGTCTAGCCTCCCCTCGACAGCGACGGGGTCGGAGGAGGGAAGGGCGTGTCGGAGTGGCTCGGGAAACGTTCCGGCTGGATCACCTTCGCGGGCGTCGTCGCGCTCGTCGCGGGCACGTACAACGCCTTGAGCGGGCTCGGCGCGCTCACGGACGACGACACGATCGCGGCGGAGGCCACCGAGGTCCTCTACGGGATCGACCTCACGGTCTGGGGCTGGTTCTGGCTGATCGTCGGGGTCCTCCAGCTCGTGACGGGCGTGCTGATCCTGCAGCGGAACACGTGGGGGCTGTGGCTCGGCGTCCTCGGGGCCTCGCTCAGCGCGTTCCTGACGGCGTTCGTCATCTTCGTGTTCCCCCTCTGGGCAATCGCGGTCCTCACGCTCGACTTCTTCGTCCTCTACGCGCTCCTGACCCGGAGCGACGAATTCGAGGCCTAGACCGGGGCCGACGCCCCGAACAGGAGGCTCCATGCTGATCGCAGCGGACTACCCGTTCCTCGACGTCCTCTGGACGATGTTGATCTTCTTCCTCTGGGTGATGTGGTTCTGGATCCTCATCACCGTGATCGCGGACATCTTCCGCCGCCGCGACATCTCCGGCCTGGGCAAGACGGGGTGGCTCGTGTTCACGATCGTCCTGCCCTTCCTCGGCGTCTTCATCTACCTGATCACGCAGAACGACGGGATGATGCAGCGAAACGTCGACCGCGCTCAAGCGCAGCAGGCGCAGTTCGACGAGTACGTCAGACAGGCCGCCGGCACAGGGGGCGGCGCGGCCACCGAGATCGAGCGGGCGAAG
>DATHTC010000591.1:0-3786 GCA_035463735.1 Gaiellaceae bacterium
CACCATCACGATTCCGCCGCGCTCGAGCTCCGGGAGATTGGTCTTCAGGGCGGCGGGGTTCATCGCCACGAGCACGTCGGGCGCGTCGCCGGGGGTGTAGATCTCAGCCGAACTGAAGCTGATCTGGAAACCGGACACACCGGGCAGCGAGCCGGCCGGCGCGCGGATCTCGGCCGGGAAGTCGGGCAGCGTGGCGAGGTCGTTCCCGCTCAGCGCCGTCTCGCTCGTGAAGCGGTCGCCGGTGAGCTGCATCCCGTCGCCGGAGTCGCCGGCGAACCGGATGATCACGCGGTCGAGCTGCTGGACGGGCTTGCTCATCGACCCTCCGCAACGGTAGCACCCTCGTTTCCCTGCCCCTTCCTCACACCCGGGCCTCTACGGTCGAGGGGACCGAGCCCGCGAACGAGGAGCCGCCGATGCAGCATCCGACGCTCATCCAGACCGTCGCGCGCCAGCGCCAGCTCGACCATACCCGCGACCGCCCGCCGGCCGAGGAGCGCGTGCTCCCGGACGGGCCGCGTGCGGCGATGCTGATCCGGTCGACGGAGCCGCGGGCGGAGGCGCCGTGGCCCGTGGCGCCGGTCCCCGAGCGCGACGCGGCGTCGCAGCTGCCGCTTCTTCCCTGATCCTTAACCGAACGCATACCCGCAGCTCAGGGGCGGCGTCGTAGGTTCCAGGCGTGAAGCGCACCCTCTCCCGCATCGTCACCAACGCCCTCCTCCGCCTCGCCGACAAGCTCGAGGGCCGGGAGACCTGGGCTGCGCCCGCCGGGCGCTAGACGGCGTCCACGCGCCGGCGGACGACGGTCAGGCCCCACGCCTCGCCCGAGGCGAAGAGGTCGTCCGGGTCGACGTCGCCGAGCCAGCCGATGAAGTGCCGCTTCGGGTCGTCCGCGGTCGAGCCGTAGACGGCGGGCCACTCCTGCGCACGCTGCACGTCCCCGTGCCGCTCGGCCTCCTCGAGCCGGCGCTCGGCCTCCTCCGCGGCCGGCCCCTCGGCGTAGCCCTTCGGCACTAGTCGCCCTCCACCGTGGCGAGCGTCTCGTAGTGGGCCGAGCGCTCGTCGAAGCGGCGCAGCAGCCGCCTGGCCTCCGGCGGGACGACCGCCGCCTCGTAGTCGTCGCCGGCGAACGCGCGCACCGCCTCGATCGAGTCGAACACGGTGATCGTGACGAACTCGACCTCGTCACCGGCGGCGCGACGCAGCAGTGTCGCGCCGCGGTAGCCGGAGACGCGCCGGATGCCGGGGAGGATCTCCGCCCGAAGCAGCCGCTCGTACTCGTCCGCCTCCTCCGGTCGGGTCCAGCCGTGCCAGATGCGGCTGATCACCGTCTCGATTCTGCCACCGCGTGGTAGGAGGCGCCGGTGACCGACGCCGCGCCCGAGGAGCCGCCGCGGCTGCGTGGACCGCGCGCCGCCTTCGACGTCGCGACGCGCCGCGACTTCGGCCCGTATTTCCTCGGGAACGCGCTGTCGGCGAGCGGCACGTGGTTCCAGAACCTCGCGGCCGCGCTCCTCGTGTACCGGCAGACGGGCTCGCCGTTCCTGCTCGGCGTGCTCAACTTCGCACAGTTCCTTCCGGTGCTGCTGCTCGCGCCGTGGGCGGGAAGCGCCGCCGACCGACTCGACCGGAGGAAGGTGCTGCTCGTCTCGCAGGGCGCCGCCGTGCTGCTGAGCGCGGCGCTCGGCGTGCTGGCGCTGGCGGACGCGGCCGGCGCAGGCGTCGTGATCGCGTTCGCGCTCGCGCTCGGCGTGGTCAGCGCGTTCGCCGCGCCGGCGCAGCAGGCGCTCGTGGCGTCGCTCGTGCAGCCCCGGGACCTCGGCTCCGCGATCGCCCTGAACTCGATGACGTTCAACCTCGCGCGGGCGATCGGGCCTGCGGCCGCGGCGGCCGTGATCGCGGCGTTCGGGATCCCGACGGCGTTCTTCGTCAACGCCGGCTCGTACCTCGTCTTCGTCGTCGCGCTGCTGCTCGTCCGCCCGCGGCCGCAGCGACGCGCCGAGCGCGCGCCGCTCCGCGAGAGCCTGACCCTCCTGCGGGAGCAGCCCCGGCTGCTCTGGCTCCTGTTCGTCGTGATGGCGGTCGGCTTCGCCTCCGATCCCGTGAACACGGAGTCGCCCGCGTTCGCCGAGGCCTTCGGCTACCCGGACACGGTCGCGGGCCTGATCGTCGGCGTGTTCGGCGCGGGCGCGGTCGCCGCTGCGCTCTTCTTCGCCGGTCGCGAGGGCTCGCCGCGGCTGACGGTGGCGACGCTGACCCTGCTCGGCGCGGGGATGATCCTGTTCTCGCTGTCGCCGTCGCTGTGGGTCGGGTTCGCGTTCCTGTTCGTCGCCGGCTTCGGCTACCTCGCCTCGAACGCGCGCGCGACCACGCAGCTCCAGCTCGAGGTGGCGGAGACGCACCGGGGCCGGATCATGGCGCTGTGGTCGATCGCATTCCTCGGCCTGCGGCCGTTCGCGAGCATCGTCGACGGCGCGATCGCCGATGTCGCCGGGGTGCGGGTCGCCGGGATCGTGCTGGCGCTGCCGGCGCTCGCTGCGGCGGTGCTCATCCACCGCCGGATCAGGCGCAGCTAGCGTTCCTGCATCGCGACCCTCCCCGCGACGACGACGATGGGTGCCGTCCACCTGACGGTGTCCGACCTCGCGCGGTCCGTCGAGTGGTACCGGCGCGCGATCGGGCTCGAGGAGCTCGCGCAAACCGACGGCCGCGCCGCGCTCGGCGCGGGCAGCCGGGAGCTGCTCGTGCTCGTCGAGGAGCCTGGCGCGCGGCCGGCAGTCGGCTACACCGGCCTCTTCCACATGGCGTTCCTGGTGCCGCGCCGGGTCGACCTCGCCCGCTGGCTCGCGCACGCGGCGCGGGAGCGCGTCGCGCTCCAGGGGCTGTCGGACCACGACGTCAGCGAGGCGATCTACCTCGGCGATCCCGACGGACACGGGATCGAGATCTACGCCGACCGGCCGCGCGAGCGCTGGGAGGGACAGGTCGGGACGCGCCTCGTGACCCTCCCGCTGGACGTCGACAGCCTCCTCGCCGAGGTCGCAGATCCGGCGAGCGAGCCGTTCGAGGGCTTGCCCGGCGGGACGACGATGGGCCACGTCCACCTGTGCGTGGCGGCGATCCCCCAGACCGTCACCTTCTACCGCGACGTGCTCGGCTTCGAGCTGACGGCGACGTACGGCCGCGAGGCCGCCTTCCTCGCCGCGGGCGGGTACCACCACCACGTCGGCGCGAACACCTGGCAGAGCGCGGGAGCCGCGCCGGCACCGCAGGGGACGGCCCGGCTGCAGCACGCGACGGTCGTGCTCCCGGACGCGGCGGCTCGCGACGAGCTGCTCGCGCGGGTCGGCGCGTCGGAGGAGACGCCCGAGGGGCCGCTCGTGCGCGACCCGTCCGGCAACGGGCTCGTGCTCGCCGTGGCCGCGTAGACCCGGCCTCCACACGAGGACCTCGCCGGCCGAACGGCGCTCGTGGCTCTGAGCCACCAGGTCCCTCGCGCACCGGGATCCGCTCGTCCTCGCGGCGGGCGGAGCAGCTCGTGGCTCTGAGCCACAAACTGCACCGGCCGCGAGGGACGTGCCTCCTCGCCGCACGGCGAGAGCTCCGACGCTGCGACGCCTTCAGGCAGCCGGGCGCACGACGAGCGCGAGGGCGCGCGTCGCCGTCACCTTGTAGCCGTACGTCGCGCTGACGACGACGCGGAAGCGGCCGAGCGCGCGCGGCGTGCCGACGAGCGTCCCGTTCACGTTCAAACGGAGGCCGACCGGCAGTCGGCCGGCGACCACC
>DATHTC010000592.1:0-1696 GCA_035463735.1 Gaiellaceae bacterium
AGCTCGCCGTCCGTCGCCAAGGGCGGGTTCCTCGACTGGCAGCACTGGAAGCCGGACGCGCGAGAGGCCGAGCCGGTCAGCGTCCAGTACGTCTGGGACTCTGACTACAACGGGATCGACTTCCCCAAGACCGCGACGACGGTGCTGAAGGTCGACGCGCCGAGGCGCGCGCCGTACTGGCGCGCGACGACGCTGGACGTCTTCCTCGACGACCACTGGCAGGAGGATTCGGCCCTCCTCGAGCCCGTGCGCCGCGCCGGCCTCGACTCGCTCGTCGACGATCCGCTGCTCCCGGACGCGGCCCGCGACGCAGAGAACTGGCTCGAGCAGGAGGTGACCGTCGAGGCGTTGCAGGACACGCACCTCGTCGGGGCGAGCGTTCCCGTCGCATTCGAGGAGGGGCTCGCCGGGGACTACGGGTCGGGTATCGCCTACGTCGGCCGCCTGGAGCGGGGCGAGCGGTACTCGGTGTGGAGCTATGCGGCCCAGCCGACGCCCGCCCAGCTCGCCCGGACGCGGCCGACGTACCCCGACGAGATCCTCTTCGGCCCCTTCCTCAGTGTCGGCAGCTTCCACGGCGCACCGGCGTTCGGGAGCCCGGGGCGCGACCTCGCGGTCGCGCAGCTGTTCGACGAGGACGAGCTGGAGCCGTACGAGCCGCTGTACCGCCAGGCACTCGAGGTGGTCGGACGGCCCGGGAACCCGTACGCGGCGGCGGTGGCGCTCGAGGCCTGGTTCCGGTCGAGCGGCGAGTTCACCTACGACGAGCATCCGCCCGTCAGCCGCTCGGTGCCGCCGCTCGTCTCGTTCGTGACCGGCCACCGGCGAGGCTACTGCCAGCACTTCGCCGGGGCGATGGCGCTGATGCTTCGCTACGTCGGTGTCCCGGCGCGCGTCGCGGCCGGCTTCACGACGGGCCGCTTCGACGTGGACGAGCGCGAATGGACGGTGTCGGACACGAATGCGCACACCTGGGTCGAGGTCTGGTTCGACGGGTACGGCTGGCTGCCGTTCGACCCCACGCCCGGCCGGGGCCGGCTTCGTGCCGAGTACACCGCCTCGTCGCTCTTCTTCGACGCGGACGGCGCGACGGCGGCCTTTGCCGGGGCGGCGGCGTCGCTCGGCCTGACCATCCTGCGCAACCAGCTGGGCGGGTCGGCTGCATCGCCCGACGACCGCCCGCGCGGCCCGGATCGGGGGTTCACCCCCGACGCGCCGGGAGCCGGCGAGACGACGCAGACGGCCGACCGGCGCAACGACCTGCGGGTGCTCGCGAGCCTGCTCGGCGGCGGCGCCGCCCTCCTCTCGGCCCTGTGGCTCGCGAAGACCGGACGAAGGCGGCTGCGCTACGCCTCGGACGATCCACGGCGCATCGCCGGGGCCGTCCGCGCGGAGCTCGTGGAGTACCTCGCCGACCAGCGGGTGCGGCTCTCGCCGAGCGTGACGCCGGCCGAGCTCGGAGCGTCGGTGAACCGGAGCTTCAGCGTGGATGCCGACCGGCTCTCCGAGGCGCTCGGCGTCGCCCGCTTCGGGCCCACGGCCGAGGCGGAGACCGCCGCGAGGACCGCCCGCCGCGAGCTCCGCCGTGTGCTCAGGACGATCCGCGGCCGGCTCGGGGCGAAGAGGCGGCTGCGGGGCCTGCTGTCGCTCCGCTCGTTCGGCTTCCGCTCCGCCTGAGCGGCAGACGCTTCGTCTA
>DATHTC010000593.1:0-12241 GCA_035463735.1 Gaiellaceae bacterium
GGTTCACGTTCGCCTTGATCCTGAACCGCCCGCTCGTCGACGTCGTCGACGTCGACGGCGACGGCTCGATCGACCCGGGCCCTGCGACCGCCGGCCTCAGCTACGGCGGCACCTGCACCGTGACCGCCGTGTAGCGCGCGACTCAGCAGGTGTTGCGGCGCGTGGCGGTGTTGTTCGTCTCGTCCGTCTCGCGGACGGCGTTCGTGCGGTCGACGACCGCCGAGTAGACGGCGTTCCGGCAGGTCGACCACGCAAACGTGGCCGACGCCCCGGGGGCGAGACCGGGCACCGTGAAGCTGCCGACGAAGGTGATCGTCAGCGTCGACGGTCCCGCCGCCGCCGTGCCCCGGTTCGAGACGACGATCGTGGACGGTCCGAACGCGGTCACGACGAGGTCGGGCAGCGGCTCGAACACCGTCCAGCGGTGCGTCGCCTGCGGGCCGACGTTGCCCGCGGAGTCCGTCGCCCGCACGGCGAACGTGTGCTCACCGACGCCGAGCGACGAGTAGGAGGCCGGGCTCGTGCACGGCGCCTCCGCGGCGCCGTCGAGCGAGCAGCGGAACGAGACACCCGCCTCGTCGGCGGCGAAGGAGAAGCTCGCGCTCCGATCAGGCGTCCGCGAGGGCGGCGCGGACGAGATCCGCGCCGTCGGCGGCGTCGTGTCCGGCGGGACGTACGTCCACCGGGCCGCGGCCTCGCCGGTGTTCCCGGCGCGGTCGGTCGCACGGACGACGAACGTGTGCGCACCGGCGGCGAGGCCGTCCACGCGCGCGGGGCTCGTGCACGCGGCGGGCGGCGCGCCGTCGAGGCTGCACGTGAAGCGGACGGACGGCTCGTCGGCGCGGAAGGCGATCACGGCCGACGGGGTTGACGACGTGCCGGATGGCCGCTCGGTGAACGACACGACCGGGGCGCGCGTGTCGGGGGGTGGGGGCGGCGGGGTCGTCGGGCGCGGAGGCGTTCGCCGCGGCCGCGGCGCGGGCTTCGCGGGCGGCTTCGGCCTCGGCCTGCTGCTCGGCCGGTTGCCGGTCGTCGTGGTCGTAGTGGACGTCGTGGTGGTCGCTCGCGTGCGCGGCCGCGGCTTTGCCTTCGCCGTTGCGGTCGTCGTCGCGGGCGGCCGCGCCTTCGCCGCTGGCGCGGGCGCGGTCACGCGCGGCAGCGTCCCGACGGCGGGCGTCGTCTCCACCGCCTCGGTCGTCCCAGTTCCCGTCGTCGCCGCCGCCTCCTCCACCGGCGCGAGCGTCGGCGTGCCGCCGCCGCGCACGACCGAGACCCCGACCGCGGTCCCGCCGACGGCGAGCGCGACGAGCGCCGCGACCGAGCCGGCGAGCGCCCCGCGCCGCCCGAGCCGAGAGCCGGCGCGCGCCGTCCAGTACCCGACGCGGTCCAGCCGCTCCTCGACGGCCGCGCGCGCGTCCTCCGCGAGTGGCAGGAACGGGAGGCTGCGGTAGCGGCGCGACGCCTCGCGCATGTCTGCGAAAGCTGCCTGGCAGCGCTCGCACCCGGAGAGGTGCCCGAGCGTGTCGTCGACGCGGGGCCCCTTGAGCTGCCCGTCGAGGTGCGCCGCGAGGAGCGGGAGGAAGCGCCGGCACGCCTCGGGGAGCCGCGCCGGGTCGACCTGCGCGAGCCGCAGCTCGACCCGCAGGCTCTCGCGCGCCCGGAAGATGAGCTGCGCGACCGCGTTCTCCTTCATCCCCACGAGCTCGCCGATCTCGGCGTACGACCGCTCCTCGAGCTCCCGGAGGGCGAGCACGAGGCGCTGCCGCGGCTGGAGCCGTGCGTTCGCGAGCCGCACCTCCTCCTGCTGCCGCGTGAGCAGCGTCCGCCGCTCCGGGTCGTTTTCGATCGGTGCGGCCGCAGCCGGCTCGGGCACCTCCGCGACCGGCTGCTGGCGCTGCCCGCGCTCGACCTGCTTGAGGAACAGGTTCTTGAGCGTCGCGAAGAGGTAGGCGCCCACGTCGGCCGTCTCGGGGTCGAGGCGGTCGAGCCGGGGCACTGCGCGCACGAACGTCTCCTGGACGAGGTCGTCGGCGTCGTGGACGTTGCCGCTCAGGCGGAACGCGAACGCGCGCAGCCGCGGCTGGTACTCGGCGTACAGCTCCTCCCACGCGAGGCGGTCGCGCGCGCCGAGCCGGCGCAGCAGCGCGGCGTCAGACGTCCGGGTCGCGGTCGCCATCGAGGGGGTCGTCGAGGGTGCGCGTCTGCAGATAGTCGGCGAAGGCGGCGTGGCTGGCAAGGAGGCGCTCGAACGCGGCGATGCCTTGCGCCGCCCACTCGACGAGCCACGCCTCGTCGACGTCGAGCCTGCTGAGCTGGGTGCGAATGTCGTCCATGTGAGGTGAACCCGCGCCGCGGCGGTTCCTTACGCGCGTGCGCCCCGCCGGGGCGGGGCGCACGGGAGCGGGACGCGCGGGCGGCCTACGGCCACTCGACGTCCAGGTCGATCGTCGCGAGCACGAGGAACTTGACGGACGTGTCGGTCGTCCCGAAGACGAAGTAGCCGTCGTGCCCCGCGGGCTCGGCGACGCCCGTGCCGTACCACCCGGGGAGCGCGGGGGAGAGGAGGTCGGACACGTCGAACGTGCCGCCGGCCATCGCCCACTGCCCGTTGGGGTTCGTTTCCACGACGCAGTTCTTCATGAAGACGTAGCCGTCGCACTCCTCGACCGCCACGGAGACCTCGGCCTTCGCGTCGCCGTTGGCCGGGAAGCGGAAGAGGATGCCCGGGCGGCTCGTGCCCCGCATGCTCGGGGTGAAGACGGCGCCGGAGCCGAGCTTGTGGTGGCCGCTCGAGTAGCGCTCCTCGCCGTCCGCGCGGAAGCGGAAGTACAGCTCGCCCTTCGCGATGCCCCTGTCGCCGTCGTCGAGGATCTTCACCTTCTGGATCGTGACGAGCACGCTCGCCGACACCGTCCTGAACGTCCCACGGCGGATCGAGGTCCGTCCGTCGCGGTCGGTGGCGCGGACGGACACGTGGTAGGTGCGGCCGTAGTCGAGGCCGCCCACCTGCGTCTGCCACGACCGGCCGTACCCCGGGCTCGTCTGGTCGGAGACGACTTGCTGCTGCGCCTGGTCGAGCGAGACGACCATCCGGACCCGCGCGTCGACGGCGGTGCGGAAGTCGGCCCTCGCGATCGTCCCGGCCGGCGCCTGCTGGGTGAAGAGCGCACGCTGGATGCACTGGCCGGCACAGCCGTGGCCGGACGCGAGCCCTCCGCCGGCGGCGTGTCCCGTCGTCTTCACGCGGCGGGTCCTGAACGTCCCGCTGCGCGACGCCTTGCGGCCGTCGAGGTCGACGGCACGGACGACGATCGCGTAGGTCGTGTTCGGGTCCAGGTTCGAGAAGGACGCGATCTTCCCGGGCGAGATGGCGGGGATGAACACCGTCCGCGTCGTGTTGAGCACGAGCCCGCCGGGAACGGAGCCGCCCGACGGCGCCGCCGGCTCGATCGAAACCCACACGTTGGCCGGGACCGTCGTCTTCACGCGGACGTGCGCCGTGCTCGCAGTCGCCGTGACGAGCGCCTTCCGGATGCACTGGGCCGCGCAGCCCTCGCCGACGGAGAAGACCGGGCCGCCGGCCGACGCGCCCGACGCGACCGCGAGCGCCGCGAGCGCGGCGGCGGCCGTCGAGCGGAGGAGGGTGGAGGTGACGTTCATCGTGGTTCTCCTTCTGTCCCGGCGGGCCTCTGCCGTCCGCCTGTCGGGAGGAGAACCCGCGCCGCGCTCGTTCCTTACGGCTAGCGTCGCCGCGTGGCCGCGGTCCCTCTGCGCCGAAACCGCGACTTCGTGCTGCTCCAGGCGGGCCAGCTGCTCGTCGGGTGTCGGAACGCAGGCGACCGCGATCGCCTACCCGCTGCTCGTGCTTGCGCGGACCCGGCTCGGCGGCGACGGCCGGGCGTCGTGGCGTTTGCCGGAGCTCTCCCGACGGCGCTGCTCGCGGTTCCGCCCGGGGTCGTCGTGGCGCCCCTCGGCCCCGCTCGCGGCGGGGGCGCGCTGCTCGGAGCCGTGTCGGCGCGGGCGACGGTCGCCGTGTTCGTCGCCTTCGCGCTCGTGGCGTGGGGGACGTTGAGTCGGTCGATCCGGGACGCGCCGAGCCTCGACGAGCTGCACGGACCGGGGGCCGCCCCGGCGGGGACGGCGTAGAGTCGCGCGCGTGGAGGAGCGGACGATCCTCTGCTTCGGCGACTCGAACACGTGGGGCTGCCCGCCGGGCGGAGGCGAGCGGTTCCCGCGCGACGTGCGGTGGGCGGGCGCGCTGCAGGGCCTGCTCGGCGCCGGCTACCGCGTGATCGAAGAGGGCCTGAACGGGCGGACGTCGACGCTCGAGCACCCGTGGGTCGACGGCCGCAGCGGCCGACCCTACCTGCTGCCGTGCTGCCGCTCGCACGCGCCGCTCGACCTCGTGATCGTCTACCTGGGGACGAACGACCTCGCCGACCGGTACAGCCTCTCCGCCGGGGACGTCGCCGAGGCCTGCGCGTCGCTGGCGCACGTCGTCCGCGCTGCGGAGTGCGGGCGCGAGGGCACATCGCCGCCGGTGCTCCTCGTGTGCCCGCCCCCGATTCGCGCGACGGGTCCGGAGGCGGCCGAGTACGAGGCGATGGCGGCGAAGTCGCGGACGCTCGGCGCGCGCTTCGCCGAGGCGGCTGAGGCCGTGGGCGCGGAGCTCCTCGACCTCGACGGCGTCGTGCGCTATGCGGACGAGGACCCGATCCACCTCGACGCGGGCGCGCACCGGACGCTCGCGGAGGTGGTCGAGCCGCACGTGCGGCGGCTGGCGCCGCCGCCGGGCCGTTAGCCCCGGGCGGCGTCGAGCGCGCGCCGGAGGCGGTCGCCGAGCAGCGCCAGCCGCTCGACCGGCTCGTTGCTGAACACGAAGCGGAGGTGGCGGTCGGCGACGTTGCCGCCCCAGCCGCGCATCGGCGTGGCCGCCACCCGCTGCTCGAGCAGGCGGTCGGAGACGGCGGCGGGATCGAGCCCGAGCGCGGCCACGTCGAGCAGCAGCGACCACGCCCCCGCGGGTCGGGCCGCGGGCAGGCCCTGGAGCTGGCGCAGCGTCTCGTCGCGCCGTCGCTGCCACTCCGCGACGGCGGCGGCGAGCCCGTCGTCGTCGAGCTCCAACGCGACGCGCGTCCCGATCTGTGCGAAGCCGCTCGGGACGAGCCCGTTGTAGATCTGCACGCGTGAGACGTCGTCGACGAGCCCGCCCGGCGCGACCACCCAGCCGACGCGCCACGCGATCATCCGCTGCTCGAACGACGGCGCGCCCACGATCACCGTCCGGTCGCGCATGCCCGGCAGCGCAGCGGGATGGCGGACCGGGTGCCCGTCGAAGAGGACGCCCTCGAAGCCGGCCCAGTACAGGAGCACGAGGTCGCGGTCGCGGCACGCGGCGGCGATCGCGTCCCACTCGTCGTCGCTCGCCACCCAGCCCGAGGGGAACGACGCGTTGTTGACGAACACCACGCGGGTCCGATCCGTGACCGCCTCCCGGAGCGCGTCGAGGTCGAGCCGCCACTCGCCGCCTTCCACGCGGAGCGGGACGAGGCGCGGGCTCGCGCCGACGAGGCGCACCCGGTTGAGCATGCCCGCGTACGTCGGATCGGTCAGGATCACCTCGTCTCCGGGGTCGGTGAGGCAGAGCAGCGCGTCGAGCATGGCGTCGCCCTCGCCGCTCGTGATCACGATCTCCCGGCGGCCGTCGTAGCGCGGGCCGCCCCGGCGCTCGACGTACGCCGCGACGGCGTCCTTGAGGTCGTCCCGCCCGGTGAACGGCAGCCAGCTGTTCGCTTCGTCCTCGCCGACGGCGGCGCGCGTCGCCTCGACGGCGGCCGCGGGCGGCGCGACGTCCGTGTCGAGGTTCTCGAGGCGCAGCACCTCGGGGTCGTCGCCGGCCGCCGCCGCGACGCGGTCGATGCTGAACCCCGGGATCCCGTCGAGACGGCGCACGCGCACGGAGGCCTCCCTCGCAGACGCAGGATCCTACGCCCGTGGGCGCGCGGCCGGCGCCGCCCGGGGCGCGATCGCCCCGAGCGGCGCCTCCGCGTCTACGGCAGGCTCAGGTACGCGCCCAGGAACGCCCGGGCGTCCGCGACGTCGAGCCGCTGGTTGTAGTTCTCGGCCCGGCAGACGGGATCGCCGCCGGTCGTCACGGCCACGACGAGGTTGGTGCCGTGAACGAACTTCGGCGAGCCGGAGTCGCCGAAGCAGCTCCCGCCGTTGCCGCCTCCCCGGGCGTCGGAGTTCATCAGCAGTCTCAGCCACGAGTGGGTCAGCCCCTGGAAGTACGAGGTCGAGAACATCCGCCCAGGCGGTGGCGTGAACGTCGGCGGACCCTGCTTGTGCCCCGGCACGACGCCGTACCCGACGTTGTCGAAGACGGCTCCGTGCCGCAGCCCGCCCCGGGCCGCGAGTGCGTCCAGCAGCCCCGCCGTCGGCAGCTGGACGGGCGTCACCCCGACGGTCGAGCCGAGCAGCACGACCGCGTAGTCCTTCAGGTTCGCGGAGTCGTGACCGAACGCGGGATCGAAGGCGAAGCCCGTCGCCTGGTACCACGTGGTCGCGCCGATCACCTCGCCGGTGTCCGCGTCGACGGTCGCCGCCGTGTCGAACGTGACCCAGAGCTGCGACGCCTCGATGCCCGCCCCGGGCATCCAGGCGACGCAGTGGCCGGCGGTCAGGAAGACGCCCGTTCCGGGGGCGCCCTTCCGCGCGCCGGCGTACGAGCCGGAGCAGACGCCGAACCGGTTGCCGTCGTCCTCGACGGCGAGCAGGCCGACGTTCGGGTGGCCGTTACCGTCGGGTGTCCCGTTCCCGATCGCGAGCGCCGCCGCGGCCACGACCAGCGACGCGACGACTGCGGTCAGTGCGGTCAGCAGCAGTGGCTTCCGCATGGTTCTCCCTCCTCGAGTCCGTGGCCACCGATGTTTGGTGCGCATCGCCACGAATGTCAAGCTCTCGGGGCGGGACGCCGTCCGGCCGCTCGCGTAGCATCGCGTCCGAAGGGAGGAAGCCTGGATGAGCGACTACGTCGTCTCCGAGGAGACCCCGCGGCTCACGCTCGCGGAGGTCGTCCTCGTTGCGGTCGTCGGCTGGGGCGTCAACATCCTCGCGCTGCTCGTCGTCGACTGGATCTTCGACAGCGTGACGATCGGGCGGTGGGGGTCGCTGCTGCTCGGCGCCGCGGTGCTGGGGCTCGCGAACGCCTTCCTGAAGCCGGTCCTCGTGCTGCTGACGCTCCCGCTCATCGTCGTCACGCTCGGCCTCGGCTACCTGGCGATCAACATCGCGATGCTCGCGCTCGCGGAGTGGGTCGCACCCGACTTCTCGATCGACGGCTTCTGGACGTACGTCGGCGCCGTGATCGTGATGTGGCTCGTCAACTGGGCCCTGGCCGCGCTCGTCGGCAGCCTCGCCCGGCGCGTCACCGTCTAGCGCGGCGGCGCCGGCGCTCGGCCCGTGGCCGCCACGAGCGCGCCGCGGCTCTCGGTCCAGCGCGGCCGCGGGGCGGTCGCGTTTCCGCGGCGGCCTTCGGCGCGACCGAGGTCCACGCGTCGGCGACGACCCCCAGGTCGCGGCCGAGATCGAGCTCGGGGGCGTCGTTCTGGATCTCCCGCACGCGCCGACGCGCGGCGCGGATCTCCGCCGCCGGGGTGCTAGGTTCGAGGCAGCGGTCCGTACTCGCCACCAGGAGGTCGGTCATGGCTGTTGAGGAGAGGACACGCACACGACTCGGAGCGGAGACGGTGTTCGTCGACCGGTTCTGCGACGGCATCATCGGCCCGAGCACCGAGATGCTCGGGCCCGTACGGGACGGCGGCCACATGGTCGCGAACACGGCGCCCGGTTGCTGGGGGCCGATGATCACGCCCGCGATCAAGGGCGGGCACGAGGTGACGCTGCCCGTCGCCGTCGAGGGCGCGGAGGCGGGCGACGCGATCGCGATCCACATCCGCGACATCTCGGTCACCTCGATTGCCACGGCATCCGGGAACGACCGCTGGGTCGAGGGGCGCTTCAACGGCGACCCCTACTGCGCCAAGGTGTGCGCCGCGTGCGGCGCCGAGGACGAGGCGACCGTCGTCGAGGGC
The DNA here is from genome assembly GCA_035463735.1 of Gaiellaceae bacterium. Lineage (GTDB taxonomy): Bacteria > Actinomycetota > Thermoleophilia > Gaiellales > Gaiellaceae > DATHTC01. Next base: position 8,094 of record DATHTC010000593.1, read on the forward strand.
ATCGGGCCGGACGCCGTCCGCTGCGCCTCCTGCGGCGAGCCGGCGGCGCCGTTCGCCTTCACGAACGGCTACACGATCGCGTTCGACGAGGAGTGGGGCGTCGGCGTCACGGTGGGGCGGGAGCAGGCCGAGGCGTTCGCGCACGACGCCCACGTCGCGGCGGCGCTGCCCGAGCACTCCATCCAGAACCCGATCCTGCTGTTCGCGCCGCACGACCTCGTCGGGGTCGCGTCGCGCCTACGGCCGTTCATGGGCCAGCTCGGCACGACGCCCGCGGTCGACCTGCCCGACTCGCACAACGCGGGCGACTTCGGCTCCTTCCTGCTCGGCGCCCCGCACGCGCGGGCGGTCACCGCCGAGCAGCTCGCGCACCGCACGGACGGGCACATGGACATCGACGCGGTCCGAGCCGGCGCGATCGTGATCGCGCCCGTGAAGGTGCCCGGCGGCGGGGTCTACCTCGGGGACATGCACGCGATGCAGGGCGACGGCGAGATCGCCGGCCACACCACCGACGTGTCGGGCACCGTCACCCTGCAGCTGCAGGTGCTGAAGGGCCTCGACCTCGACGGGCCGGTGATCCTGCCCGTCGCCGAGGACCTGCCGTTCCTGGCGCGGCCGCTGTCGGAGGCGGAGCGGGCGCGGGCGACGGAGGTCGCGGCCGCTCACGGGGTCGAGCTCGAGGACGCGCTGCCGATCTCGGTCGTGGGCACCGGCCCCGACCTGAACAGCGCCGTCGACAACGGCCTCGCCCGCGCGGCGGCGCTGCTCGACCTGACCGTGCCGGAGGTGAAGAACCGGGCCACGATCACCGGCGCGATCGAGATCGGGCGCGCCCCCGGCGTCGTGCACGTGACGTTCCTCGCCCCGGCCGCGCGGCTCGCGGCGCGCGGCCTGGAGCAGCTCGTCCGCACCCACTACGGCATCGCCGCGTAGGCGTGCGTGCCGGTCGCGGGTGCTCAGCCGCCCGCGACCGGCACGAGCACATCGAGCTCGTCGCCGTCCGCGAGCACCCGCCCGCGTGGGACGATCGCTCCGCCCGCCACGACCGCGAGGGACTCCGTCTCGTCCGCCGCCAGCCCCCCGTCGCGCGCGAGCGCGTCGAGGAGGTCGGCGACGCTCGCTCCCTGCTCGAGCTCGAGGCCCCGCCGGTGGCCGAGCCGCTCCGCGAGCGGGCCCGAGAGGCGCACGGTGACGTGCAGGCCGGGCACAGGTCGAGGATACCCCGGTCGCGGCGGCACGCCCGCCGGCCGCGAATGGGTCGGGGGATCGCCGGATTGCCGCGCGGGTGGGCGGCATTAGGCTCAAGGCGAGGCGGCTCGGATGGACGTCACTGTCGTCGGCCCGAAGGAGGTCCCGGCGCGCGGCGCACGCGCGGCCGCGGTGAGTCGTCCGCTCGTCGTCTCGATCGTCGGCATCGACGGCTGCGGCAAGTCGTCCGCCTTCGAGGGCGCGCTCGCCGCGCTCGCGCAGGAGCTGCGGGTCGCCGGCGTCGGCGACCGCGTCCTCGTCGGCGCGCCGGGCGAGCCGCTGCACGAGCTCGCCGACGTGCGACGAGCGGGGCTCGGACGCATCGCGAAGCGGCTCCGAGCGCCCGTGCTCTACAAGAACGTCAAGTTCCTCGACCTCGTCGAGCGGGCCCGCGCTGCCGACCGCGTGGCGGATTGCGTGGCGCCTGCCGTCGTCGTGTGCGACGGGGACCGGCTCGTGAACACGGCCGCCTGGGCCGCGGCGCGCTTCGCGCGCGAGCGCCTGGCGGGCGACGACGACTCGCTCGACGAGGGGCTCGCGCTCCTCACGCGGGAGCAGTCGATCACGCTTCGCGAGCTGCCGCGGGAGCTCCGGCGCTCATGGCAGCTCGCGCTCCTCAACCGGCTGCGGCTCGGCCGCTTCACCTATCCGGACCTCGTCGTGCTCCTCCGCGTCGACCCGGCGGTCGCCCTCGGCCGCATCCGCGGTCGCGGGCAACCGCTGCAGGCGCACGAGACGGAGGCGTTCCTCGGCGAGCTCGCCGCGGCGTACGAGCGCGTCTGCGCACTGCTCGAGCGACGCCGCGGGCTGCCGGTCGTGCGGCTGGACGTCGGCGACCTCTCGCCGGAGGAGACGGTCGCGCGTGTCGCCGCCGCCGTCAGCGCCCGGCTCGCGCAGCCCGATGAGGCCGAGGGCGCGGAGGGCGCCGGCCTGATCGACGTCGTCGCGACCACGATCTCCGGGTCGATCGAGGACCAGCTGAAGGTCGGCCGCATCGGGCCGGCGTTCCGCGCCCGCACGACGCGTCCCGTCCGCGTGCACGTGGCGCACTCGCACGCGGAGGCGGAGGAGCTCACGCGCGCAGCGGTCTCGCGCGGCGGGCGCGTGCTCGTCGCGGCGGGCGGCGCGGGGACGCTGAACGCGGTCCTCGAGGGCGCGCACCTGGACGGCGCCGTCCCCGGCGACCTCCGGCTCGCGGTCCTGCGCAAGGGCTCCGCCGACCTGATCGGGAAGGTGCTCGGGATCCCGGACACGCTGCCCGAGGCGGTCGCCGCGATCCTCGGCGGGATCGAGAGCGGGGACACGGTGCCGGCCGACGTGCTCGCCGTCGAGGCGACCGGCCCCGAGGACGCACCGGTCACCCGACACCTCCTCGGCTTCGGCGGGTTCGGCGTCTTCGGCGAGATCCCAAGGTTCACGGAGTCGCGGCTGATCAAGGCGTACAAGGGCGTGCTCGGCCAGCTCTTCGGCGACCTCGGCCCGTTCATGACGGGCTTCGCGCTCGCCACCGTCTCGTGGAACCTCGCGCGCGTCCGCGGCCGCCGGCCGAGGCTCGGGCTCGTGCTGGACGGGGAGGAGCTCGCGCCGGAGACGTGGGTCTCGGTGATCCTGCTGAACGGCGATCTCGGGCGCGACTTCAGGCTCGGGCGCGGCCTCGACCTCGCGAGCGGGACGTTCCGGGTGATCGCGCTGCCCTACCGCGGCCCGCGCGAGACGGTCCGGCAGGCCGTCGCCTGCAGGACGGGCGCCGTCCTCGACGACCCGGCCCGCCACGGCGCGCTCGTCCGCACGGTGCGCAGCCTGACGGTTCGGCCGGAGCGCGCGGACCACGAGCAGCTCGTCAACGTCGACGGGCTGAAGCTCCGCGCGCGCGGGCCGGTGCACGTCTCCGTCGGCAGCCGCGTCGCGCTCGTCCCGGGGCGACCCGCTCGGGCGTAGAGGCGCCTCGTGAAGACGCTCGTCGACCTCCTCGAGCGGACCGCGGAGCTGCACGGAGATCGCACCGCCCTCACGATCCGCGCGGGGCTGCGCGACGACACGTGGAGCTACCGGCGGCTCCGCGCCGCCGCCGAGGCCGTCGCGGCCCACCTGGCCGAGGAGGTCGGCCTCCAGCCGGGAGCGCGCGTCGTCGTCTGGGGCCCCAACTGCCCACAGCTCGCGGCGGCCATCTTCGGCGTGCTGCGGGCGCGGCTCGCGCTCGTACCGGTCGATCCCTCCACGACGCCTCCCCAGCTCGCCCGCATCGTCGACCGCGTCGGCGCGGCACTCCTGCTCAGCGGCTTCGGGAGGGCGCCCGCGATCCCGACGCTCGAGCTGGCCGCGCTCCCGTTCGAGTCGGGCCGGACGCACGAGGGCGCCCGACCGGGAGCACAGGACGTGGCGGAGGTCGTCTTCACCTCCGGCACGACCGGCCGCCCGAAGGGGGTCGTGCTCACGCACGCGAACGTCCTCGCGAACGTCCGCTCGGCCCACGCCGCGCTGCAGCCGACGGCGGACTTCCGGCTGCTCTCCGTCCTGCCGCTCTCGCACATGTTCGAGCAGACGGCGGGCCTGTTCCTGCCCCTGCACGCGGGGGCCAGCGTCCACTACGCGCGGAGCCGCCAGCCGCCGGTGCTCGTCGAGACGATGCGCCGGCACCGGGTCACGGCGATGGTGGTCGTGCCGCAGGTGCTGGAGCTGCTGCTCGCCGGCCTGGAGCGAGAGGTCGCCCGGCGCGGCTCGCTCCGACGCTGGTCCGTCGCGCACCGGCTCGCGCCGCGCCTGCCGCCGCGCGCCCGGCGGCTCCTGTTCCGACGCGTCCACCGCGCGCTCGGCGGCCGGCTGGAGCTCCTCGTCAGCGGCGGCGCCGCACTCGCCCCCGACGTCGCGGCGGCCTGGGAGCGGTTGGGGGTGACGGT
>DATHTC010000594.1:0-5002 GCA_035463735.1 Gaiellaceae bacterium
CGCACGTTCGCGGCGGTCGTGGCCCCCTCGGCGAACGCGCGCATGGCGTCGTTCGGCTCGACGCCGAGGACGCGCTCGGCGCGCCCGGCCCAGGCGCGCGTCGAGAGGCCGGTGCCGCTGCCGAGGTCGACGACGAGCCGAGGCCGGTCGACGCCGGCAAGGGCCGGCAGGAGCTCGAGCAGCGCCTCCGGCGGCCGCGGCCGGTAGCGGTCGTAGCGTTCCGCGAAGCCCGGCCGCGAGTAGCCGGAGCGCTCGAGCCGGCGCGCGAGCTCGTCGTCCACGAGCCGACGGTACCGCCCGGTGCGACGGCTCAGGCGACGGGCTCGGGCGCGGGGCGATGCTTCCGCGCCACGCCGGCGGCCTCGGCCGCCTCGGCCACCGCCTTCGCGACCGCGGGCGCGACCGCCCGGTTGAACACGCTCGGGATCACGTAGTCCGAGGCGAGCTCCTCCGGCGGGATCACACTCGCGATCGCGTGGGCGGCGGCGAGCTCCATCTCCTTCGTCACGTCGGTCGCGCGCACGTCGAGCGCGCCGCGGAAGATCCCCGGGAAGGCGAGGACGTTGTTGATCTGGTTCGGGTAGTCCGAGCGGCCGGTGGCGACGATCGCCGTCAGGCCCTCGAGCTCCTCCGGGAGGACCTCGGGCGTGGGGTTCGCCATCGCGAACACGATCGGGTCGGCCGCCATGCGCTCGACGCCGGCGCGCGTGAAGGCGCCGGGAGCCGAGACGCCGATCACGGCGTCGGCGCCGGCGAGCACGTCGTCGGCCGAGCCGCGCTCGAGGTCGGGGTTCGTGATCTCCGCGAGCGCGGCGTGGGCGGGGGAGAGGCCGGGCGCGCCGCGGTAGATCGCCCCGGCGCGGTCGCAGCCGACGATCCGCCGCGCGCCGGCGGCGAGCAGGGTCTCGGCGATCGCGGTGCCCGCGGCGCCGCAGCCGGTGATCACGATCCTCGCGTCCTCGAGCCGCTTGCCGACGAGCCGGAGCGCGTTCAGCAGCGCGGCGAGGACGACGACGGCGGTGCCGTGCTGGTCGTCGTGGAACACCGGGATGTCGAGCTCCTCGCGGAGCCGTCGCTCGACCTCGAAGCAGCGCGGGGCGGCGATGTCCTCGAGGTTGATCCCGCCGAACGCGGGCGCGACGGCCTTCACCGTGGCGACGATCTCGTCGGGGTCGGTGGTGGCGAGGCAGAGCGGGAAGGCGTCGACGCCGGCGAACTCCTTGAACAGCATCGCCTTGCCCTCCATCACGGGCAGCGCCGCCTCGGGGCCGATGTCGCCGAGGCCGAGGACGGCGGTGCCGTCGCTGACGACGGCGACGGTATTCGCCTTGATCGTCAGGTTCCAGACCTTCGCCGGGTCCTTCGCGATCGCCGAGGACACGCGCGCCACGCCGGGCGTGTAGGCCATCGACAGGTCGTCGCGCGTCTTCACGGGCGCCTTCGGCACGACCTCGATCTTGCCGCCGAGGTGCATGAGGAAGGTCCGGTCGGAGACGTGCTCGACCCAGACGCCCTCCACCGCGTGGGCTGCGTCGACGATCGCGTCCATGTGCTGGGCGTTGTCGGCGAGCACGGTCACGTCGCGCACCTTCAGGTCGCCCTCGACGCGGACGAGGTCGATCGCGTCGAGCAGCCCGCCCGCCTCGCCGACGGCGGCAGCGAGCCGCGCGAACGTCCCCGGCGAGTTGTCGAGGTGGACGCGCATGACTGCGCTGAACGAGGCGGACGGGTGCACGGGCCAATCGTGCCGCGGTCGTCGCGCCGCCGTGTCCGATCCCGCCCGCAGGGTTCGTGCGGGGAATCACGGAGTACGCTGCCCCGGATGGAGGTGCTCGTCTGCGACGTCGGCCCGCGCGACGGGCTCCAGAACGAGCCGGACGTGCTCACGCCGGCGGTGCGGGCGGAGCTCGTGGGGCGGCTGGCGGACGCGGGGCTCCGGCGCGTGGAGGCGGTGTCGTTCGTCCGCGACGAGCTCGTGCCGCAGATGGCGGGGGCCGAGGAGGTCGTGGCGGCGGTCGGGCGGCGGGAGGGCGTCGAGCTGTCGGGCCTCGTCCTCAACGAGCGCGGCTGGGCGCGGCTGGCGGCGACGGCGCTCGGCCGCGCCAACTGCACGCTCGCGGCGACCGAGTCGTTCAACCGGCGGAACGCGAACGCCTCGCTGGAGGAGGCGGCGCGGCGCGTCGAGGCCGTACTCGGGCTCGCCGACCGGCCGGTGACGGTGACGATCTCCTGCTCGTTCGGGTGCCCGTTCGAGGGCGAGGTCGACCCGGGCGTCGTCGCCGCGCTGGCGGAGCGGATGGCCGCGGCGGGGGCGGACGAGGTGGTGCTCGCGGACACGATCGGCGTCGCGGTGCCGCGGCAGGTGCGCGCGCTCGTGGAGCGCGTGGCGGCCGGCAGGGCGCGGGTCGGCGGCCACTTCCACGACACGCGCCACACGGGGGTCGCGTGCGCGTGGGCGGCGGTGGAGGCGGGGGCGACGGTGCTCGACGCGTCCGTGGGCGGGCTCGGCGGCTGCCCGTTCGCGCCACGCGCGACGGGGAACGTGGCGACCGAGGACGTCGTCTACCTGCTCGAGCGCGAGGGCGTGCCGACGGACGTCGACCTCGAGCGGCTGATCGGCACGGCGGAGTGGCTGGCCGGGCTGCTCGGGCGCGAGCTGCCGGGGCGCGTCTACCGGGCGGGGGGATTCCCGAGCCCGACAACGCCTGCGGCCGCGAGTCGCTCCACCTCGTCCGCCGCGTAGCCGGCCTCGCCGAGGATCTCGGCGGAGTGCTCCCCGAGGAGCGGCGGCGGGCTGCCGTAGCGCGGACGCTCCCCGTCGAGCGCGAACGGCGGGTCGACGCTCGTGCCGCCGTCGAGCCGTTCCAGGATCTCGAGCGCCGCCGTCTGCGGGTGCGCGGCGACCTCCGCGACGTCCTGCACCGGCGCGGCGGGGACGCCGGCGGCGTGGAGCCGCTCGAGCCACGCCGCCGTCGTCGCCTCCGTGAGCCGGCGCGCCAGCGGCGCCACGAGCTCCTCCCGGTGCTCGACCCGGAGCGGATTCGTGGCGAAGCGGAGGTCGGCGGCGAGCTCCGGGAGCCCGGCCGCGTCGCAGAAGGCGCGGAAGAGGCGGTCGTTCGCGGCCGCGACCATGATCGCGCCGTCGCTCGGGGGGAAGATCTCGTACGGCGCGATCAGCGCGAAGGCGGTCCCGTGCCGCCCGGGCACGGTGCCGTCGGCGAGGTGGCGGGTGAGGTGGTAGCCGAGGAGCGCGAGCGCGACCTCGAGCAGCGACAGCTCGATCGTCGCGCCCTCGCCGGTCGCGTCCCGCTGCCGCAGCGCCGCGAGGATCGCGAGCGCGGCCCAGGTGCCGGCGCCGTAGTCGACGAGCGAGACGCCGACGCGGGCGCCCGGCCCCTCCGGCTCGCCGGTCAGCGAGACGATCCCGGCGAACGCCTGCATCAGCGGGTCGTAGCCGGCGAGGTCGCCGAGCGGCCCGCGGCCGTAGGCGCCGATCGTGCAGTGGACGAGCCGCGGGTTGCGCGCGCGCAGCTCGGCGGCGCCGATCCCGAGCCGCTCGGCCGCGCCGGGGCGGAGGCTCGCGACGGCGACATCGGCCCGGTCGGCGAGCCGCAGCAGCGCCTCGCGCCCCTCGGGCGCCTTCAGGTCGAGCGCGAGCGAGCGCTTGGCCGCGTTGGCGGCGAAGAACATCGCGCTCCCGCCCGGGAAGATCGACGGCCCCCAGGCGCGCGCCTCGTCGCCGGCGCCGGGCCGCTCGACCTTGACGACGTCGGCGCCGAGCGCGGCGAGCACCTGCGTGCACGTCGGTCCTGCGAGCGAGCTCGTGAGATCGAGCACGCGGATCGCGGCGAGCGGTCGTGCGTGAGTCGGCGCGGAATCGGCACGCATCGGCGCGGATTCTCGCGGTAGGCTCGGTCGCGGGTGGAGGGAGGAGCCCGATCCCCACCCCGGGCGGGGCCCGCCCTGCCGCCCGCCGGTGGGTGCTGCGGACGTATCGTTCGCGCGTGGCCGGGATCCCCGTCACCGGCGTGAGCGAGCTCGTGCTCGAGGTCGTCGACCTCGACGCCGCGACGCGCTTCTACACCGAGCTGCTCGGGCTGCCGCTCGTCGAGCGCTGGGAGAGCCGCGAGGCGGTGTGGGTGATGGCCGGCGAGCGGACGCGGATCGGGCTCTGGCGGCCGCAGGTCGGCCTCCACGGCGGCCGCGGCGGGATCCACGTCCACTTCGCGCTCCACCTCGCGCCCGAGGACTACGACGCCGCGGTGGCGCGCCTGCGCGAGCACGGCCTCGAGCCGCACGAGGAGCAGTTCGACGCCTACGGCGACAGCCGCGCCGCCTACGTCGACGACCCCGACGGGAACGTCGTCGAGCTCTGGACGTGGGACGTGGCGAACCACCTGCGCGCGTGAGGCTGTGGGTGACGGGCGCGTCCGGGTTCGTGGGCAGCGAGCTGGTCGCGCGCGCCCGCGCGCTCGGGTGGGAGGTCGACGCGACCCGCGTCGACGTCCGAGACGCCGGGGCCGTCGCCGCGCACCTCGACCGGGCCCGGCCCGACGTCGTCGTCAACACCGCGTACCGCCAGGGCGGGCCCGACGAGTGGACGACGAACGTCGACGGCGCGGAGACGGTCGCGCGTGCGTGCCGCGCCGCCGGCGTCCGCCTCGTCCACGTCTCCACCGACGTCGTCTTCGACGGCCGCAAGGGCGCGCCCTACACGGAGGAGGACGAGCCGTGCCCGATCACCGAGTACGGCCGCACGAAGGCGGAGGCGGAGCGACGAGTCGCCGCGGCCGACCCCGACGCGCTGCTCATGCGCACCTCGCTCGTCTGCGCCGGCCCCGGGCGCGAGCCCGGGCGGCACGAGCGGGCGGCGCTCGACGGCGGCGGGACGTTCTACACCGACGAGATCCGCTCGCCGGTCGCCCTCGCCGATCTCGCGGACGCGCTGCTCGAGCTCGCGCAGACCGACGCGGGCGGCCCGCTCCACGTCGGCGGCGCCGAC
>DATHTC010000595.1:0-3059 GCA_035463735.1 Gaiellaceae bacterium
GGCTCGGGCCGTCCGGCGAACCGGCCGGCCCGATCCTCCGCGTCTCGAAGCCTCCCGGCGGCGCAACGTTCCCCGCCGTCGCGCCGGGGCCGCGCGGCGTCCTCGTCGCGTGGCGGGCCGCCGTCGCCGGCGAGCTCGAGGTCCACGCCCGCGTGCTCGGCGGCGGTCCGGAGCGCCGCGTGTCCGGGCAGGGGCCGGACGGCGACTCCCGCTTCGCCGTCGGGCCACCCGCCGTCGCGGCCGCGGCGGACGGCTTCCTCGTCGCGTGGGCGGGCGACACCGCCGTGCCGGGCGAGGACGAGGTCTACGTGCGCCGGCTCGCGTGGGACGGGGCGCCCGCCGCCGGGCCCGAGCAGGCGACCGACACGGGCTCCGCCGGTGACCCGGAGGCGGCGGCGCTCGGGCCGCGGATCGCATGCGGCACGCCCGGCTGCCTGCTCGCCTGGTGGGGCGACCCCGAGCTGCCGCCGCTCGAGCCCGACGAGGCCGAGGTGTTCGTCCGCGTGCTCGAGCCGGGGCGGTCGGGCGAGCTCCGGCTCTCGTCCGCCGGCCCCGACGGCGAGTACCTGTTCGCCGCGCTCGACCCCGCCGTCGCCGCCGGGCGTCGGGGCTGGCTCGTGGCGTGGAAGGCCGACGAGCCCGGGTCGCCGCTCGCGAACGACGAGTTCGAGGTCTACGCGCGCGCGGTGACGCGCTGAGGCAGGGCGCGCTCGAGGAACGGCGCCAGCGGCTCGAACCGTGCCTGGAAGAACCGCAGCTCCGCGGGGGAGTAGGTGAGGCGCAGCCCGGGGATCTCGCCGGCTCGAGGCAGCAAGCCCGCGACGACGTCCGCCACGTAGCGCAGGTGCTCCTCCGTGTACACCCGCCGCGGGAGCGTGAGGCGCACGAGCTCGAGCCCGTCGTACGGCTCGTCGCCGTGCTGGCCCGAGACGATCCCGCGCTCCATGCCACGCACGCCGCCGGCGAGGTAGATCGCGGCCGCGAGCGCCTGCGCCGGGAACTCGCGCTGCGGCACCTGCGGGAGGAACCGCTTCGCGTCGACGAAGACAGCGTGCGCACCGACCGGCACCACGATCGGCACGCCCGCGCGACGCAGCAGCCCGCCGAGGTAGCGCGACTGCTCGACGTAGTGGCGCACGTACCCCTCGTCGGCGGACTCGCGGATGCCCTGCGCGAGCGCCTCCATGTCGTGCCCGGCGATGCCGCCGTAGTGCGGGAAGCCCTCGTAGACGACCACGAGCTCCCTCGCGCGCTGCGCGTGCACGTCGTCGTTCAGCGCGAGCACGCCGCCGATGGGCACGAAGTGGTCCTTCTTCGACGAGAAGACGGCGCCGTCGGCGAGCGACGCGAGCTCGCGGATCACCGAGGCGAGCGCCCGCCCCGCGTATCCCGGGTCGCGCTCGCGGACGAACAGCGCGTTCTCGGACAGGCGCGTCGCGTCGAGCACGAACGGGACGCCGTGCTCCCGGCAGAGCGCCGACACGGCCTGGACGTTGTCGACCGAGAAGGGCTGCCCGCCGGCCATGTTCAGGCAGGCCTCCTGCCGGACGAAGGCGACGCCCTCCCTCCCCGCCCGGTCGAGCACGCGCGCGAGCCTCGCGAGGTCGATGTTCCCCTTGAAGGGGTGCTCCGACTCCGGGTCCGTCGCCTCCGGGATCGAGACGTCGACCCAGGTCGCGCCGGCGAGCTCGGCGTGCGCACGGGAGGTCGTGAAGTAGAGGTTGGAGGGGACGAGCTGCCCCGGCTCGACGAGGACGCGCGAGAGCAGGTGCTCCGCGCCGCGCCCCTGGTGGGTCGGAATCACGTGGCGGTAGCCGTAGAGCTCGCGCACGGCCGCCTCGAGACGGAAGAAGCTGCGCGAGCCGGCGTAGGCCTCGTCCCCGAGCTCCATCGCCGCGCGCTGCTCCTGCGAGAGCGCGGAGGTGCCGCTGTCGGTCAGCAGGTCGACGAAGACGTCCTCGGAGCGAAGCCCGAACGTGTTCCAGCCGGCCTCCTCGAGCGCGGCGCGTCGGCGCGGCTCGGGAACGAGCCGGATGGGCTCGACGACCTTGATCTTGAACGGTGGGACGGCCACCTCAGACCGCCGCCAGCGGTGCAGCGGCCCGCGAGGCGAGCGCCTCCCAGTCGTCGTCGACCCGCCGCTGGATCTCCGCGAGGAGATGCTCGTTGCCCGGCCGGAACAGGTGTGCGAACCGCTTCTGCGGCCGCAGCCACTCCTCGACCGGTACCGGCTCCTCGGGCGCGTAGCTGAGCCGGTACTCGCCGTCCACGACCTCGTACAGCGGCCAGAAGCGCGACTCGACCGCGAGCTGGAGGATCCGCTGGCCGAGCCGCGGCTCGTGGCCCCAGCCGAGCGGGCAGTCGGTGAGCACGTTGAGGAAGCCCGGTCCGTCGACGGCCGCGGCGCGCGCGGCCTTGTCGGAGAGGTCGTGCCAGTGGGAGCCGGACGCCTGGGCCACGTACGGCACGTGGTGGGCGACGGCGATCGCGGTCAGGTCCTTGCGCTGCTGCGCCTTGCCGAAGCTCTCGAGCCCGGACGGGCTGGTCGTGGTCGAGGCGCCGAGCGGGGTCGCGCCGGAGCGCTGGATCCCCGTGTTCATGTACGCCTCGTTGTCGTAGCAGACGAACAGGAAGCGGTGGCCGCGCTCGAGCGCGCCGGAGAGCGCCTGCAGGCCGATGTCGTAGGTGCCGCCGTCGCCGGCGAAGGCGACGAAGGTGACGTCGTCGGCGAGCGCGCCGCGGCGCTTGAGCGCGCGATAGGCGGCCTCGACGCCGCTCGCGACCGCGGCCGCGTTCTCGAACGCGACGTGGATCCACGGGACGTTCCAGGCGGTCGTCGGGTAGCGCGTCGTCGCGACCTCGAGGCAGCCGGTCGCGTTCACGACGACCACCGGCTCCCGGATCGTGTCGAGCACGGTCCGGACGACGAGCGGGATGCCGCAGCCCTGGCAGAGGGAGTGGCCTCCGGCGAGCGGAGGCGTGCCGGCCTCGCGGCGGGCGAGCGACTTCAGGCGTCCCATCGCAGCCCCAGGAACTCGGGCGCGGTGCCGTCGAAGACG
>DATHTC010000596.1:0-7142 GCA_035463735.1 Gaiellaceae bacterium
CGAGCGCGTTCCCGCCCGCGAGCATGAGCGCCACGACGGCGCCGGCGAGGTACTCGCCGAGCGCGAGCGCGGTCGCGATCGCGACGAGCGCGATCGCGTCGACGCCGACGTCGCGCCGGAGCACTGAGCGGGCGACCGTGAGCGTGAGCGGCACGAGGATGACGGCGGTGGAGACGGCCCAGACCGCATGGGCCGGACCGTCGATCCCGAGCAGGTGGAGCACCGCCCCCACCGCGAGCGCCACGAGCGCCTGGAGCGCGAGGAGCAGGTTGGGCATGGCTCAGCCGGTGCCGCGCACGACGAGCACCGGGCAGTCGGCCTGGTGCGCGACGCGCTCGCTCACGCTGCCGAGGGCGCGGAGCCCCTGCAGCCCGCGACTGCCGAGGACGAGCAGGTCGGCGTGCTCGCCGAGGACGACGAGGGCGTCGACCGGGTCGGCGTCGTGCTCCTCCACGCCCGCGTCGAGCGCGCGCGCCTTCGCCGGCTCGGCATGGCGGTCGCCGGTGGCCACGACCGTCCGCACCTCGGCGCCGAAGCGCTCCGCCAGCGCCCGCGCGGCCACGAGCGCGGCGCGCGAGGCCTCCGAGCCGTCGAGGCCGACGACCACGTGGCGCGGCCAGGAGCCGACGTCGGCGACGCGCCGCGCGAGCATCACGGCCGAGGGTGCCTCGTGCAGCATCGCCGAGGCGACCGAGCCGAGGAGGATCCCGGCGGCGCGGCTGTGGCCGCGGGCGCCGACGACGATGAGCGTCGCGTCCCGCGTCCGGATCTGCTCGAGGAGGCTCCCGATCGGGTCGCCGCGCACGACTGCGTGCTCGGCCGGGTGGAGGCGCCCCGCCTCCAGCCGCCCGGCCTCCGCCGCCGCGGCCGCCTCGCGCTCGAGCTGCTCGGCGACGGCGGTCGCGCCCCAGCCGGCGTGCACGGCGAGCGCGGCGTCCTCGACGGCGACGATCGCCAGCCGGCCCGACGGCGACGCGACCCGCGCCGCCAGCCGTGCGGCAGCGAGCCCTTCCTCGGAGCCGTCGACGCCGCAGACCACGCTCCCGAAGACGTCGTCCATGGCCGGATCCTGCCAGCGCGCCGGCGGTCCGGGCATCGGTAGACAGCCGCAGCGCGCCGCGCGCGGCTACCAGGTTTTCGTCCGCCGCGTCGGCTCGCGACGGGTGATGCGGACGCGCGCGTCGACGGCGACGCAGCGGTCGGACAGCGCGAGCACGGGGTTGAGGTCGAGCTCGGCCACCTGCGGCACGTCCTCGCCGAGCCGCCCGAGCCGATGGACGAGGTCGGTGAGCGCGTCGACGTCGGCCGCGCGCGCGCCGCGGAAGCCGGCGACGAGGCGTCCGGCGGCGCCGCCGGTGACGAGCTCCTCGGCGTCGACGTCGGTGAGCGGCGCGATCCGGAACCCCGCCCGCCCGATCAGCTCCGCGAAGACCCCGCCCGGGCCGAACGCGACGAGCGGGCCGAACACCGGGTCCTGCACGAGCCCCGCGAGCAGCTCGGTCCCCTCGCGCACCATCGGCTGCAGGAGCAGGGGCGGCCCGATCCGCTCCGCGGCGGCGCGCACCGCCCCCGCGTCGGCGAGATCGAGCGCGATCCCCCCGAGCTCCGTCTTGTGGGCACCCGGCACCGCGGTCTTGACGACCACCGGGTAGCCGAGCTCCTCGGCTGCGGCGACCGCGTCCTCCACGCTCTCCGCGACGCGCTCGGGGACGAGCGGCACGCCGTAGCTCTCGAGCAGCCGGCGCGCCTGCGCCGGTGCGAGCCACACGTCGTCGCCCGAGGCGAGCGTCTCCTCGACGACCGCCTCCGCGGCGGCGCGGTCCAAGCCCTCGAGCTCCGGCACGGTGCCCTGCGGCCCCCGCAGCCACTCGGCGCGTGCGGCCACGCGGCCGAGCGCGCGCGCGGCCGACTCCGGGTACGCGAACGCGGCCGCGTGGGCGCCCTCGCGCAGGGCTTCGGGGATCCCCTCCGCGCTCATCACCACCGCGAGCACGGGCTTCGCCGCCTCCGCGGCGCGTGTCGCCTCGTCGACCGCCCGCGCGACCGCCTCCGCGGACGCCGTCACGGCCGGGACGAACAGCGCGATGACGGCGTCGACCGCGGGATCCGCGAGCAGCGCTGGCAGCACCTGCGCGTAGGTTCGCTCGGTGGCCGAGCCGAGCATGTCGACGGGATTGGCGAGGCTCGCCTCCGCGGGGAGGAGCGGAGCCAGGGCCTCGAGCGTCGCCGGCGACAGCGTGGGCAGCTCGAGCCCGGCCGCCTCGCACGCGTCGGCGCCGAGGATCCCGAGCCCGCCGGCGTTCGTGAGCAGCGCGACGTTGCGCCCCTTGGGCTCCGGCTGCGTCGAGAGCAGCGTCGCGACGTCGATCAGCTCCTCGAGCGAGGTCGCCCGGATCACCCCGGCCTGGTGGAAGAGTGCGTCCACGGCGGTCTCGGAGCCGGCGAGCGCGGCCGTGTGCGAGGACGCCGCCCGCGCACCCGCGCTCGTCGTCCCGCTCTTGAGCGCCAGGATCGGCTTCCGCCGCGCGACCCGTCGCGCGAGCCGGCCGAAGCGGCGCGGGTTGCCGAACGACTCCACGTACATCATCACGAGGCTCGTGGCGGGGTCGTCCTCCCAGTACTCGATCAGGTCGTTCGAGGACACGTCGGCCTTGTTGCCGATCGAGACGAACGACGAAAGCCCGAGCCCGCGCGCCTCCGCCGCCTCCAGCATCGCCAGCCCGAGGGCGCCGGACTGCGACGAGAAGCCGATGTTGCCGGCCGGCGCGGAGCGGGCGGCGAAGGTGGCGTTGAGCCCGAGGCCGTAGACGGCGATGCCGAGGCAGTTGGGCCCGATCAGACGGGCCCCGTGCGCGCGCACGAGCTCGAGCAGCCGCTCCTGGCGCTCGACGCCCTCTCGGCCGATCTCGGCGAAGCCCGCCGAGATCACGACGAGCGCCTTCACGCCCTTGCGCAGCGCCTCGTCGGCCGCCGAGAGCACGTGCTCGCCCGGAAGCGAGATCACGGCGAGGTCGACGGCGTCCGGGATCTCGGACACGGAGCGGTACGCGCGGACGCCCGCCACCGGCTCGCCCTTGAGGTTCACGGGGTAGGCGGCGCCCTGGAAGTCCGCCTCGAGGATGTTGCGGAACAGCTCGCCGCCGATCGAGCCCCGCTTGCGGGAGGCGCCGACGACTGCGACCGAGCGCGCCTCGAAGAACGGCCGCAGCGAGGCGACGACCGCCTCGTGGTCGCGCTCCTCGATCTGGAGCTCGTACGCCTCCGTGCGCGCGATCGGGAACTGCACCTCGATCGTGCCGCCCTCGAGCACGCGCGTGAGCTGGAAGCCCACGTGCTCGAAGACCTCGAGCATGGCGCGGTTCTCCGGCATCACCTCCGCGACGAACCGCTCGATCCCGACGCCCGACGCGCGGGCGGCCAGTTGCTCGAGCAGGCGGGTGCCGATGCCGCGGCCCTGGTACGCGTCCGCGACGGTGAACGCCGCCTCGGCGAGGGCCGGGTCGCGCAGCCGGACGTAGTTCGCGAGCGCGACCACCTGCTCGGCCCCGTCGTCGTCGGCGAGCGTGCCGACGAGGGCGCCTCGCTCGGTCCAGTCCGGGTCGAGCACCGGCTCGACCAGCTGCGGTCGCAGGGCCGGGATCCCGTGGAAGCGGAGGTAGAGGCTGCGCTCCGAGAGCGAGGAGAAGAACGCGAGCAGTGCCTCCGCGTCGTCTCGCACGGGCGGCCGCAGCCGCAGCGTGCTGCCGTCGCGCAGGATGACGTCGACGACGTCGGCGGTGGCGGCCATGGGCGGATCCTGCCAGGGACGGCCGGGGCGGGCGGCGCTCGGCCGCCCGCCCTGTGTCCCTGTCAGGCGGTGACCGCCTCCCGCTCGCGTGCGGCCTCCGCCCGCACGGGCTGCGCCGAGAGGACGACCTTCAGCGCGTCCGTCTCGGCCGCGTCGGCGAAGACGTCGTACGCCTCCATGAACTCGCCGAGCTCGAAGTGGTGCGTCGCGAACGGCGTCGGGTCGAGCCGCCCGTCGGCGATCAGCTTCAGCAGCTTCGGCGTGGAGAACGTGTCCACGAGCCCGGTCGTGATCGTCACGCCCATGATCCAGAGCCGCTCCAGGTGGAGCGTGCACTCCTTGCCGTGGACGCCGACGTTCGCGACGCGGCCGCCCGGGCGGATCAGCTCGGTGCACAGCTCGAACGTCGGCGGCACGCCGACGGCCTCGATCGCCACGTCCGCGCCGAGGCCGCCCGTCAGCGCCTTCACCCGCTCGACCGCGTCCTCACGGCCGTTGTTGATCACGACGTCCGCGCCGAACTCGAGCGCGCGGTCGAGGCGCGCGTCGGCGAGGTCGATCGCGACGATCTTGCCGGGGGTGTACAGCTTCGCGGTCATGATCGCGGCGAGGCCGATCGGGCCGGCGCCGACGATCGCGACGACGTCGCCCGGCTCGACCTTCGAGGCCAGCACGCCGACCTCGTACGAGGTCGGGAGGATGTCGGCCAGGAACAGCACCTGCTCGTCGCTCAGCCCCTCCGGAAGCTTGTAGACGGAGGTGTCCGCGAACGGGACGCGTGCGTACTCCGCCTGCACGCCGTCGATCAGGTGGCCGAAGATCCACCCGCCGCCGCCGATGCAGAGGCCGTAGCGCCCCTCCTTGCAGAAGCGGCACCGGCCGCACGAGGTGATGCACGAGAGCAGCACGCGGTCGCCCTCGGCGACCGTGGTGACCGCGTCGCCGGCGGCGACGACGGTGCCGACGGCCTCGTGGCCGAGCACCGTGCCGGGCTTCACCGCGGGCACGTCGCCCTTGAGGATGTGGAGGTCGGTGCCGCAGATCGTGACCGTGTCGATCTTCACGACCGCGTCCGTCGCCTCCCGGATCGTCGGGTCCGGGACGCGCTCCCAGGAGCGCCGGCCGGGCCCGTGGTAGACGAGCGCCTTCACTGAGGTCTCCTTTCGCTGGGCTCGGGGACGAGTGTCGAGACGGAACGGGCGCCCGCCATCGGCAGGCGCCCGTCGTCGTCGCGCGGGAAAGTGCGTACGTGGCGCGCGCCGCTAGTGCGACATCGTCCCCTTCGGGTCGCCGACCTTGAGCAGGCCGACCATGCCGAGGTCGACGGAGGCGAACGAGTGGCTCACGAACGGGTACAGGCCGGGCTCGTCGATCTTCACGTCGAACGCGGCGCCGCCGCCCGCGGGCACGCTGACCGTCTGCACGCCCCGCTGGAACTGCGTCATGTCGCCGTTCACCCAGGCGCGGTCGAACACGGTGCCGACGACGTGGAAGTCGACGTCGAGGCTCGGGCCCGCGGCGACGACCCAGAAGCGGACCGTCTCGCCGGGCTTCGCCGGGAGCGGGTGCGTCGCGTACTGGCCGGCGTAGCCGTTGAACGTGACCCAGTCCGGCATGGTCGCGTGGGCCTTCGTCTGGTCATAGGAGGCCGGCTTCGCCGTGCCGGGGCCGTCGAGGTACCACTCGGAGCCGACCAGCACGTACTCGCGGTCGGCCCGCGGGAGCGGCTTCGCGGGCGAGACGACGATCGCGCCGTACATCCCGTTCGCGATGTGCGCCAGGACCGGCTTCGTGCCGCAGTGGTACATGAACACGCCGGGGTCGTTCGCCTCGAAGCGGAAGGTGAACGACTCGCCGGGGGCGACGTCCTTGAAGGCGACGTTCGGCGCGATCCGGGCGGCGTGGAAGTCGATCGAGTGCGGGATCGAGCCGCCGTTCACCAGCGTCATCTCCACCGTCTGCCCCTGGCGGACGTGGACGATCGGCCCGGGGGCGGCGGAGTCGCCGTCGAACGCCCAGACGTTGTACTTCACGCCCGGCGCGATCTCGACGGCCTTGTCCTTCATCACCATCTTCACCTTCACGACCTCGCCCTCCTGGAGCGGCGGGAGGGTCGCGTCGTACGGCTTGTGCGCCTTCGCGAGCGCGTCGGCGTTCTCGGGCTTCTCGCCCGCGTAGCTGACGAGGCCCTGCGTGCCGGAGGCCGAGCTGTGGTCGGCGTGTTCGGAGGCGGGCGCCTTCGCCGCGGCGAGCTCCACCGTGGCGGCGGGCTCGGAGCGCGACGCACGGCTGATCGCGTCGAGCGAGAAGATCACGGCTGCGAAGGCCGCGACGGTGGTGGCGACGAGGAGCGCGACGACGGTCTTGAGCATGGGGCTTCTCTCTCTTCCTTCGGGTCCGATTTGTCCCCGTGACCGTAGGAAGAATTTGAGCCGACGTCCTCCCGGCTCGTCCCCGTCGTCGCTGCGGGTTTCTACGCCTTGCGCCTGAGGGCGAGCACGCACAGGGACGGCTCGGCGAACGGCTCGAGCGCGGCGACCTCCTCGCCGGCGTCGAGCTCGTCCAGCACGTCCTCGATCAGGCCGAGGTGCGCGGGGCAGACGGCCTCGGCGTCGGCGCCGCCCTCGTGCACGAGGGGGCAGCGGCGCATGAGGATCCTGGCGCCGTCGGCCCGGCGCTCCAGCTCGGGCGCGAAGCCGAGCTCGTCGAGCAGCCCCACGACCTGGTCGACCGGCTCGGACCCCTGGTGGCGGCGGAGGAGCGCGTCCGCCAGCGCGTCCGCGACGACGCGGTAGCCGTCGTCCTGCTCGGCGGGCGGCGTCGCGGAGAAGACGATGCGCGGACGGCCACGGCGGCCGCTCTGCTCGGCGACGGAGCGGACGAGGCCGGCCTCCTCGAGGCGTGTGAGGTGGGCGCGGACGGTGTTCGGGTGCAGCGCGGTGCGCTCCCCCAGCTCGCGGGCGTCGAGCGGGCCGCCTGCCGCGCGCAGCAGCTCGAGCAGGCGAACCCGGCTCGGCGAGCCGAGCGCTCGGTGGAGGAGCGGGTCGCCGCCGGCGAGCTCGGTCATGTCTCGAAGTGTCGCGGAAATCGGAGCGCCCCGTCGGGGCCGTTCTCGGAAGCGGGTGCGGCTTTCCCGCACCACGGCGACGGCCGCCGCCTGATGCGGGGGCCGTCGAGCGGGCCGACGATTCCGTCATGTCGAAGCGCCGGTATGCGGTCGTCTGGAGCGAAGGGCCCGGCCCGACCTATGCCGGCAGCCTTGCGCTGGACGACGCCGCGCTCGTGCTGGACGGCGTGGCGCAGGCGGGGCCGCGTGCGCGCCGGAGCCTCCCGTACTCGCGAATCCGCTCGGTGC
>DATHTC010000597.1:0-9430 GCA_035463735.1 Gaiellaceae bacterium
CCGATCTCGACACCGTGCGCGTGCGCGATCCGCAGCACCATCCGCAGCTGGTTGAGCGTCATCACCGGCAGGTCGGCGCCGCGAAGGAAGACGGCGGCGCCGACGACCCCGTTCTTCCGCGCGAAGCGCTCGATCACGTGCGCGACCACCGCGTCGCGGAGCACCGGCAGGCGCGCCGCGAGCGCCGTCGCCTCCTCGCCGAGCTTCGTCGTGAGCAAGGCCACGATCCGGTCGACGGGGAACCCCTGGCCACTCGGCACCTGGACGACGTCCGTGGCGAGCACGTACGGCACGCGGTCGTCGAGCCCGGGCCCGGCGAGGACGACGACGACCGGGACGCGCGCGCGGTGCGCCGCCTGCAGCAGCGTGCGGTCGTCCTCGCCCGGCTCGGCCGCGAGGACGTGGACGAGCGCGGCCGCACCCTCGACCGGGCCGTCGCGCACCCTGCCCGGGTCGCCGCCGCGGGCGAGCTCCTTTCGCAGCGCCTCCGCGAGCCCGCGCGGCCCCGTCACGACGAGCGGCCCGGGATCGCCGACGGCGCCGAGCTCGCGCACGAGCCCGAAGACCGCACCGGCCCTCAGCTTCGCCACGGCTACCGCCGCTGCGCGGCCCGCCCGCGCGCGTGGATGCCAACGAGCAGCCCCATCGCGACGAGGTTCGTCACCATCGAGGAGCCTCCCACGGACAGGAACGGGAGCGGGATCCCGGTCACGGGTGCGATGCCCATCGTCATGCCCACGTTGACGAAGATCTGGAACAGCAGCATGAACACGATCCCGGCCGCGACGAGCATCGAGAACGCGTCGGGGGCGAGCGACACGATCCGGATCCCGCGCCAGAGCAGCAGCAGGTAGAGCAGGAGGAGCGCGCTCGCGCCGAAGAAGCCGCGCTGCTCGGCGAGCGACGCGAACACGAAGTCGGTGGCGTGCTCGGGCAGGTAGTCGAGGTTCGTCTGGGTGGCGCCGTCGACGCCGCGCCCGCGCAGACCGCCGGCCCCGACGGCCGTGATCGACTGGTTGACGTTGTACGTCGAGCCGCTCGGGTCGCTGTCGGGGTTCCTGAAGCCCGTGAGCCGGTCGGTCTGGTAGGGCTTGAGCACCTCGACGCCCGCGGCCGGCAGCGCCCACAGCAGGGCGGCGGCGGCCGCCGCGGCCACCACTCCCAGGGCGAGCAGATGCGTCCAGCGGACGCCGCCGACGAACAGGATCGCCGCGATCGCGGCGCAGTAGACGAGCGCCGTGCCGAGGTCTGGCTGCACGAACACGAGCCCGATCGGGATCAGCGCGAGCCCGATCGTGCGCACGACGACCGACCACTCCGCGATTCGCTTGCCGGCGTCGGCGACGGCTCCGGCGACGACGAGGACGAACAGGACCTTGCCGAACTCGGACGGCTGGAACTGGAAGAAGCCGAGGTCGATCCACCGCTTCGAGCCGCGCGTGAACTCGGCCGCGAGGAGCACGAGCAGGAGCAGCGCGACGAGGGCCGCCAGGAACCCGCGCCGGTATCCCCGCAGGCGCTCGACGGGCAGGAGGAGCGCAGCGACCAGGCCGATGCCGCCCATCGCTGCGTAGATCCCCTGGCGCACGACGTAGTAGCGCTCGTTGCCGGCGACGTCGTGCTTCGTGACCCCGGCGATCGCCCAGAGGCCGTACGCCACCAGCGCCCCGACCGTCGCGAGCAACAGCCAGTCGAGGCTGCGGACGAACGCCCCCACCGCGGCGGCGCGCTCGGCGCGCCGGAAGCGCGTCGGCAGCGGACGGGGCGCGGAGGCGACGTCCATCAGTCGCTCTCCACCGGCGAGATCGCGCCGGCCTCGCGGTGGAAGTACTGCTCGAACACCTTCAGCGCCGCCGGGGCCGCGGCCGAGCCGCCGTGCCCGCCGTTCTCGATCAGCGCGCAGACGACGATCGTCGGGTTCTCGTACGGCCCGAACCCGCACCACCACGACTGGTCGCGGAGCACACCGTCCACGGCCTTCTGCGCCGTCCCGGTCTTCCCCGCGATCCTGATCGGATAGGAGCCGAAGACGCCGGTGGCGGTGCCGTTGACGCCGTGGGTGGCGGCGAACAGGCCCTGCCTTACGACCTCGAGGGCGCCGGGGTCGACGCCGACGGGCTGCGGCGCCGGGGGCGTGAACGCGCGCACGACGTCGCCGGCCGAGCCGTTCTGGCCGGGCCGCTCCGCCCGCAGCGCGATCCGCGGCGTCACGAGCCGGCCGCCGTTCGCGATCAGCGCGTAGAAGCGCGTCATCTGCAGCGGGGTCACGAGCAGGTCCTTCTGCCCGATCGCCAGCTGGATCGAGTCGCCGGGCTTCCACAGCTTGTCGATGGGGTTCTCGTACGTCCGCTTCCGCCATTCCGGCGTGGGGAGAAGACCGCGCGCCTCGCCGCCGAGGTCGAGGCCGGCCGGCTCGCCGAAGCCGAAGCGGCTCGCCCAGGCCTGGAAGGGGTGGCCGCGCTCGGGGCCGAGCTCGTAGAACTGCCGGCCGACCTCGTAGAAGTACGTGTTGCAGGAGGCCTCGAGCGCCTGCGGGAGCGTCATCCCGGTGTTGAACGCCGTCGTCCAGTTCGGGAAGTGGTAGTCGACGCCGTTCTCGCCCTCGTACGTGTAGTTCGGCGTGCACGGGAGCGACGCGTAGGGCGAGAGCAGGTGCTCCTGCATCGCCGCGAGCGCGGTCACGGGCTTCCACGTCGACCCGGGCGGGTACTGCCCAGCGAGGGCGCGGTTGAGCGCAGGGAAGTTCCGGTCCTCCGCCGTCGCCGCCGTGAGGCCGGCCGCCGCGAGCTTCCGCTGCTCGACCCGGCCGACGAACACGCTGGGCCGGAAGGTCGGGTTCGACGCGAGCGCGAGGACCTGCCCGTTGCGCGGATCCATGGCCACGATCGCACCGCCGTTCGCGTACCACTCGTCGGTCGCGTGCGCCGCCTGGATGCCGTACCGCAACGCCCGCTCGGCGGCCTGCTGCAGCCGCACGTCGAGGGTCAGCCGGAGCGCGTAGCCGGGAACGGGGTCGCGCGAGGGGATGAGCCCGCCGCGCGGGCGTCCGAGCGAGTCGACGCGGAGGCGGGCCGTGCCGGTGCGACCGCGCAGGAAGTCGTCGTAGCGGGCCTCCACGCCGGCCTGCCCGACCTCGTCGCCGAGCGCGAGCGTGGCGTCGTCGGAGGCTTCGAGCTGCTCCTGCGTGACCTCGCCGACATGGCCCAGCACCTGCGCCGAGAGCGCCTTGAACGGGTACCGCCGCAGGAAGCTCTCGGCGATGCGGACGCCGCGGAAGTCCTCGGGGCGCTCGGCGATGTAGTTCACCTGGTCGTCGTGGATGCCGCGCTTGACCACGATCGGCGTCAGCGGATCGCCCTCGCGCTTCGCGATCTGGCGCTGCATCCAGCGCACCGGGACGTCGACCACCTTCGACACGCGCCGGAGGACGGCCAGCCGCTCGGCCTCCTCCTTCGGCAGGTCGGTCGGCCAGATCTGGACGGAGCTGCCGGCGGCGTTGTCGACGACGACCAGCCCGTTCCGGTCGAGGATCGGGCCCCGCGGCGCCTGGATCCTGACCGTCCGCAGCTGGTTGTTCTGCGCGGCGTTGAGGTAGCGGTCGCTCGACAGCACCTGGAGCGCCCACAGCCGCAGGAAGAGCACCGCGAAGACCGCGAGGACGATCGTGCCGAGGATGCCGATCCGCAGCGCGAGCGCCGGCGTGAGGCGGTGCGGCTCCGCCACGCGCGGGTCCGGGGGCAGGAACCGGCGGGACGGCGAGCGCCGCTCAGGCAAGGAGCCCCACCTCCCGCCCGCGCCCGAGCCGCGGCGGCGGGCCGAGTACCCGGCGGCACAGGACGTACACGGGCACCGTCAGCAGCGCGTTGAAGACGAGCCCGGAGACGAGGGCGGATCCGAGCACGCGGCCGACCGCGACCTCGTGGCCGAGGACGAAGTGGAGCCCGAGCGCGCTGACGGTGTAGAGCGCCGTGACGACGGCCACGGCGAGCAGCGGTGCGTGCGGCCGCTCCCGCCCGGTCGTCTCGCCGTAGCGGCCCGCCCAGTACCCGGCGAGCGTGAGCAGCAGGGAGGTCAGGCCGAGGGTCTGGAGCGACGCGGTATCGGCGACGAGCCCGCCGAAGAAGCCGACCGTCGCGCCGGCGAGCGCGCCCCGCAGCAGCGCGACGGCGACGACGGTCACGAGCAGGAGGTCGGCCGAGCCGCCGGCGACGGTCGCGCCGGCGACGACGGTGACCTGCAGGACGGCCGCGACGAGCACGAGCGCCGCGAGCTTCAGCGCATCGAGCGTCTCGCTCATCGCCGCTCCTCGGGCACGAGCACGATCACCGCGTCGAGCGCACCGAAGTCGACCGAGGGGCGGATCTGGATCCGCTTGTAGAGGTCCGTGTCGCTCTGGCCGACGAAGGTCACCCGACCGATCGAGATCCCGTACGGGAACAACGACGGCAGCTGCCCGCGCTGCGAGCCGGCGGTCACGATCTCGTCGCCGACGCCGACGACGTACCGCTTCTCGACCCGGTTCAGCACGAGCGAGTCGCTCCCGCCCCGCCCGTTCTCGACGAGACCCGTCGCCTCCGTCTCGACGTCGAGCGCGGACACCTTCGTCGACTCGTCGGTGAGCAGCGTCACCTGCGCCGTCCGCGGCGTCACCGCGGTGACGCGCCCGACGAGCCCCCGGGCCGTGACCACCGGGTCGTCGACCCGGACGCCGTCGCTCTCCCCGGCGGCGATCGCGACCTGCTGCTCGAACTGCGTCGGCGGGTGCCCGATCACCGCCGCGTAGACGGGCGAGAAGTCGCCGGGGTAGGTCGGAGGCGCCTTGTAGTCGAGGAACTCGCGCAGCGTCTTGTTCTCGGCGTACGCGCTGCGGTACTGCACCGCCTCCTGCCGGAGGCGCTCGTTCTCGGCGCGCAGCCGCTCGACGTCGCCCTTCGCCGCGAACAGGTCGGCGGTCCACCCGTAGGCGTCGCGGAACGGGCGGACGACGCGCTCGGCGCCCACCTGGAGCGGACGGAGCGCGGTGGCGCCGGCGCTCTGGACGTCGTGGAGCGGCCCGCCCGGACGCTCGCGGAAGGTGACCGTGATCATCGCGAGCGAGAGCACGACGAGCAGCCCCACGACGATCCGCCGCCTCAGGGCGGTGGCGCTGCGTGAGGGGTACCTGGCTCCGGCGGCACGCTGGACCGACGAGCCCAGCACCGCCAGACGTGCGGTCCGGTTCCGAGGCACGAGACAGTCGTAGGGTAGACGAGATTCCGGCAGACTCGACCGCGCGGGCGGCCGATCCGGACGATGCTAGCCCTAGTAGCGGCGGCCGTTGCGCGAGCGCGCGCGGGCGCGGGCGCTGCGGTGGATCGCCTCGAACTCCTCGAGGCTGCGGCCGGAGCCCACCGCGACGCAGGTGAGCGGCGACTCCGCCAGGTGCACGGGCATCTGCGTCTCCCGGCGCAGCCGCTCGTCCAGGCTCGAGAGCAGCGCGCCGCCGCCGGCGAGGACGATGCCGCGGTCCATGATGTCGGCGGCGAGCTCGGGCGGTGTCTTGTCGAGCGTGGACTTGATCGCGTCGACGATCTGCGAGACGGGCTCGTCGAGCGCGCGGCGGATCTCCTCCGAGGACAGGATCACGGTCTTCGGCAGGCCCGTCAGCATGTCGCGGCCGCGGACCTCGGCGTGAACCTCCTCCTTCATGTCGTACGCCGAGCCGATCTCCAGCTTCACCTCCTCGGCCGTCTGCTGGCCGATGAGGAGCTTGTACTCGCGCTTGATGTGGTTGACGATCGCCTCGTCCATCTCGTCGCCGCCCACGCGCAGCGACTGCGAGACGACGATCCCGCCGAGGGAGATCACGGCCACCTCGGTGGTGCCGCCGCCGATGTCGACGATCATGTTCCCCGTCGGCTCGGCCACGGGCAGCCCGGCGCCGATCGCGGCCGCCATCGGTTCCTCGATCAGGTACGCCTGACGCGCGCCGGCCGAGAGGGTCGCCTCCTCGACCGCGCGCTTCTCCACCCCGGTCACGCCCGAGGGGACGCAGACGACGACGCGCGGGTGCGCGAAGCGGTGCTGGTGCACCTTCTGGATGAAGTGCCGCAGCATCTGCTCGGTGACGTCGAAGTCCGCGATCACGCCGTCCTTCAGCGGCCGGATCGCCTGGATCGTCCCCGGTGTCCGGCCGAGCATCCGCTTCGCCTCGACGCCGACGGCGTGCACCTCGCCGGTGCGCTGGTCGATCGCGACCACGCTCGGCTCGGAGAGGACGATGCCGCGGCCGCGGACGTACACGAGCGTGTTCGCGGTGCCGAGGTCCACGGCCATGTCGCGGCCTCCGAAGCCGGTGAGCGAGTTCAGCACCCCCATGGGCGCGTCGAGTCTAGCTTGAGGCTTGCGGTGGGATGGGCGTGCCCGTGGGGAGGGCATGCACCAAGCAGCGTGGCCGACGCGGATGACGGCAAGGCTGGGTTGCCTTGGCGCCGGCCGCGGCGGGCGCGCTGCGCCGCGTGAAGGCCCCCAGCCGCGGGTGCGTTCGATTCCACCGCAAGCCTCTCACTAGCCGAAGCCGTACGTTCCCGCGAATCGCTCGGCGAGGACGCGCACGAGCAGCGCCGCCGGCAGGCCGACGACGTTCAGGTAGTCGCCGTCGATCCGCTCGACGAGGGCGGCGCCGCGGCCCTGGATCGCGTACGCGCCGGCGCGACCCTCCCATTCGCCCGTCGCGACGTAGCTCGCGAGGTCGCGGGCGGTGAGCGGGCGAAACGTGACGCGCGTCACCTCCGTCTCGACCAGCTCCCACCCCGGCGTGACGAGACAGAGGCCGGAGACGACCGCGTGCGTCTGGCCCGCGAGGGCCTCCAGCATCCGCTCCGCGTCCGTCTCGTGCTCGGGCTTCGCGTAGACGCGGCCGTCCAGCACCACCGTGGTGTCGACGCCGAGCACGGGGCGGTCGCCGGCGCCGGCGGCGACCGAGCGTGCCTTGCCGCGCGCGTGCTCCCGCACGAGGTCCGCCGGGTCGGCGTCCGGCGGGTCGTGCTCCTCGTACGCGGGCGCGACGACCTCGAACGGGACGCCGAGCTGCTCGAGGATCGCGCGCCGCTGCGGCGACGTGGAGGCGAGGAGGAGTGGCGGCGCCGGGGGCTGCGACACGCTACGCGGGCTTCCGCGCCTTCCAGATCTCCTCGACGGGCCAGTCGCGCGCCCACTCGGCGCTGGCCCACGGGTAGCGGGTCGTCGCCCCGGCGGGCGCGTACACCTCGACGTAGTCCTCGACCTCGAAGCCGTTCACCCGGAGCAGCCGCACCCAGTCGCCCCAGCCGAGGTGGAACTCGATCCCGTCGCCCTCGTCGGGCCACTCGAAGCGGTGCATGCCGCGGTACGGCCGTCTGAGCGTCGCGTCCATCGGCGTCTCGTCCTCGTGCATGCAGAGGATCGCGAGGACCGAGTTCCGCAGGAAGACGAGGCGCCCGCCCGGACGAAGCAGCCGCGCCGCCTCCGGGATCCAGCGGTACGGGTCGCACCAGATCGAGGCGCCGTACTCGGAGAACGCGAGGTCGAAGCTGGCGTCTGCGAGCGGCACGTCCTCCGCAGAGGCCTCGAGCAGCGGGAACTCGAGGCCGTGCTCGCGCTGGAGGCGCCGGGCGGTCTCGAGTTGCGCCGGGGTGACGTCGACGCCGACCGGGCGCGCCCCGCGGCGGGCGAACCACGCGGAGAAGTAGGCGGTGCCGCAGCCGAGCTCCACGACGTCAGCGCCGTCGAGCTCCACGTCCGCCAAGGCGCCGAGGTCGGCCTCGCGGACGCCGAAGATGCCCCAGTCGATCTCGTCGCTCGCCCACGCCCGCTCGCCGCCCGGCGCGTACTCGGCCGCGGCGTGGGTCCAGATCTCGCGGTTGTGCGCCGCGTGATCCGAGAGCTCAGACAAGTCCGCCGGGGAAGAAGAGCCCGAGCTCCCGCTTCGCGCTCTGCTTCGAGTCCGAGCCGTGAACGACGTTGTACGACAGCTCCGTCGCGTAGTCGCCGCGGATCGTCCCGGGCGCGGAGTCGAGCGGGTTCGTGGCGCCCATCATCGCGCGGACGACGGAGATCGCCGACTCGCCCTCGACCGCGAGCGCCATCGTCGGCCCCGAGGTGATGAACGCGACGAGGCCGTCGTAGAACGGCTTTCCCTTGTGCTCGGCGTAGTGTCGCGCGGCCAGGGCCTTCGAGACCTTCAGCAGCCGGGCGCCGCGGAGCGTCAGCCCACGCCGCTCGAAGCGCGCGATCAACTCGCCGCAGAGGCCGCGGCTGACCGCATCGGGCTTCAGCAGGACAAGCGTGCGTTCGACGGCCATCGCGGCCGCGGAGTCTACTGCGACGTCCTCCGCTCACGCCTGGCGGGCCGCTGGGCGGCGCGCTGCTGCTCGGTCTCCCACGAGTCGAGCCGGACGGCCGTCGGGGTGTCCACCGGGGTCTCGCAGTACGGGCAGATTTGCCACAGCGCCTCGAGCGGCGCCTTGCAGCTCACGCAGGCCTGCTTCAGCTTCGTCGTGCAGACGGGGCAGATGAGGAAGGTCGGCTCCACCTCGGCGCGGCACACGGGGCAGTGGAGGTCGCGGCGGACGAGCCGCTCCTCCATCGCCTTGATCTCGAGCTCGCGCTCGCGCACGTCCTCGAGGTACTCCGGCGGACGGAAGAACATGTAGATGATCGGGCCAAGGAACGGCGGGACGATCCCGAGCACGGTGGCCATCGCCACCATCCAGGGATCCTCGATGCGCCGCCGCGCGTCCTTGTAGACCCAGTACGCCGTCGCGGCCCAGAACACGACCACGAAGAACAGGGTCAGGTTCCGGATCAGCAGCCACGTGCCGGAGTCGAAGAAGTCGTTCACGTCCCCGAACAGCGAGTCGTCGGAGGTGGCGGCGAGGAGGGACGTCACAGCAGCAGCTTCCCGATCAGGTATCCCGCCGCGAAGGACAGGGCGACGATCGCCGCGACGGCCAGGGTGGCGAATGCGAAGACGCTGAGGCGCTCACCGACCTTGCCCATGCTACTGGTGGCTCCGGTCGCACAGACGGGCGAGCAGGTACAGCGACCCGGTGACGAGGACTCGGGGCGAGCGGGAGCGGGCACGAGCGAGGGCCTCCTCGGGATCGGAGACGACCTCGACGCTCCGGAAGTGGCGGCCGGCGGCGCGCGCGAGCTCGTCGGCGCCGAGCGCGCGCGGGTTGCCCGACTCAGTGGCCACGAGGACGTCGCCGACGGGCGCGAGCTCGTGCAGGATCGCGTCGGCGTCCTTGTCCCGGAGGATCGAGGCGACGACGACGTACGGCGGCTCCCCGCGCAGGCGCTCGACCAGCCACGCGGCTCCCGCCGGGTTGTGCGCGCCGTCCCAGACCTCCGCGCCGCGCCGCTCGAGGCGCCCGGCGAGCGGCGGCGGCTCGACGTCGGGCGGCTCGTG
>DATHTC010000598.1:0-11321 GCA_035463735.1 Gaiellaceae bacterium
CGAATGCGGAAGGCGTCTCGGCACGTTCGCCGCCACGGGACCGCGCGCAGTTACAAACGGTGCGGCGCATGCGCGCCTAGTGAGAGCCGCCCCGAGCGCGGCCCTTCGCGCCCAGGGCGGCTGGTCTTGAACTGGAGCCTCCGCGCCCGCCGGCGAAGTGACCCCTGTCAGGACGAAACGAATGTCTCCGTGAGGATCGCCCTACGCTGCTGGTATTCCTCCGGTGAGAGCCCGCCCTCGGCGAAACGTCGGTCGAGGAGGCTCAGCGGCGTCTCCTCAGGCGGTCGCTGCCAACGATCAGTCCCGTTTCGGACGAGCCAGACGAACCCGAGGACGATTGCACCCCAGAAGATCGTCATCCCGATCATTCCGACGCCCATCCAAGCGCCGCCGCCGTCGTGCATGTCCCAGCTGTCGGCGAGGAAACCGAGAAAGGCAATGGTCATCATTAGACCTCCTTCTGCGAACCGGCTTGAGCCGATCGCCGTCGAGCCTATGTCGCCCTCCCCAGCGCGCCAGTGGGGCGAGCAGGCGTTACGAGGTACGGCCGCCGCTCGCGGAGCTCCGTAGAAAGTCCGTAGTTCTGCTGTCGCAGACGTCGAGAGCTCACCCCGCCCCACGGAGCGAGAAGCCCGGTGAGCGAGCCTGGCTCTAGGCATCTTCCTCGCGCGGCGATACCGTCGAGTGGCGGGCCCAGCCGCGGGCACCATCTCCTCGTCTCTCCCTGAGGAGGGCCCGGTTACGGCCGGCGGCTGGGCTCGCGACTTCACGCGGCCTCCGTCTCAGGCGACCGGCGCTCGACACTGCGCGCTCCGCCTGGTCGTGGGCAGACCGCAGGAACGGCGCCTTGCCGGGTTCTGCTCGGAGGGAGCCGGTGCGGCGGCCGGTGGCCCTGCGGCCCGGGCGCGCGGCCATTGCTCTCCCTGGGTCTTGGGAGACCGCGCCGGCTCTCCTGCACCTTTCCGCAGGCGAGCCCGGTCGCAAAGCAACTCGCGTCGCCGCGACTGGCAACCGCCGCAAAATGCGACTTTCGCGCCGTATCTCGCGACATTGCGGCCAGATCCGCCGTCTACACTTGTCCAGACGGCGCGCGGGTCGACGACTCTCGCGCGAGCGGCCTCGCACTCCAGCCACGCCCGCGCGCCGTCTCCTCCGCACGGCACCCAACCGGCTTGTCTGGCGACGGGCGGCGCCCCACCCTGCTCGCATTTCTTCGGAGAAGCGCGTCCCGGTCCGTGTGTCGAGCCGGGGCGGAGCGGCGGGCCGCGGCCAGCCCGTATTTGGTCATAGAGGGCAGCGTTTGCGAATTGAACCGGCCGCGCGCTGATGGTTGCGCGGCGCGGACCTCGAGCGGCGCCGCGAGGGCCGCTCAAGGGTCGGAGCGCCGGTGCCGATCATCGGACCATGAAGCAGGTCTTCAACACGTCCGTCGGCACCGTCCAGGTGGTTCTCGACCGAGGCGGCCGGACCGTCTCCTTCACCCGGTTCGACGACGAGCAGCGCGCGGTCGCGGCCGCGATCGAGAGCTGGGACTACGTGGACCTCCGCGACGTGCTCAACCGCCAGATCGGCGTCCCGCTCAGCGAGGCCAACCGCATCGCCAGCGCCGTTCGCGAGCAGTACGTGTCGTCGGACTCGCTGGCCGGGCGGCTCAACGAGCGAACGCGCAGCGAACGACATCAGCCCGGCTTCGACAGCGACGAGAATGCGGGCGTCGCGTTGCGCTTCGTGGCCGTGCTGCTCGACACCGTTCTCGTCCTGTTCCCGCTCTCCCTGGTCGTCGGCCTCCTGAGCGGCGGCGGCTACGCAGTGAGCGGCGACGGGCACGCCAACGCCGGTGTGGACGTGAGCGGCAGCGCGGTGTGGCTGCTGCTGGCGCTCTTCCTGGCGTACTACGTCGTGTTCGAGGCAATGACCGGCGCCACGCTCGGCAAGCACATGGTCGGCATCCGCGTCGTTGGCGAGGATGGGCGGCACCCGTCCCTCGCTGCGGCGACCGGACGCAACGTCCTCCGCGCCGTCGACGGTCTCTTCTTCTACCTCGTCGGAGGCCTCTTCGCGCTTACGTCGCCGCGGTGCCAGCGGCTCGGCGACCGCGCCGCGCACACGCTCGTCGTCCGCCGCTGACGGACGAGATCTACGAAGCCGACGCCCGTTCTTGCGTGATCCCGCAGACGCCGACCCGGAGTGTGACGTAGGCGAATCACAGACGGCGTGCGGGCAACCGCACCTGCGAACGGCAGCCTGCCTCACTGTGCTGCGCCGTGCCGGTCCCTACGCTCGTTCGATGACGAGAGGGTTGAGATGAACGCCGCGGACCTCCACCTCAGGTACGACCGCGAGCGGCGCGGTGACCTCATCCGGCGGGCGCGGATGCACGACCTCGCCGCCCGCGTCGGCGCGAGCCGCGCCAGGGAGCGTCAGACGGCGCGCATGGACCGTCGAACGCGGCTCGCCCACCGCTCGCCGCTCGCGTAGGCGAGACGCGGCTCACTGGGTAGCGCGTCGCCCTGCTAGCGCCGCACGCGCACGACCTCGCGGCCGCCGCGGCGCACGACCACCCACGACCGGTTGATCGAGACGACCGTGCGGGACTCGACGTCGTAGGCCATGCAGTTCACGGCACGGCCGATTCCCCCAGGCATCCGGGCGCGCGTAAGCCCGCACGAGACGTTGAGCGCCGGGACGTTGGCGAAGTCGTCGCGCCGCAGCTGGTAGTCGCGCCCCGACGTCGCGGCGACGGACGCCGGCACGAACGCGGCGGACAGGACGAGCACGAGCAAGGCCCTCCTGCCCGATTTCGGTAGGGCTTTCATCTCGACCCCGTTCGGGAGTGGTCGGTGCCTCTCTCATTCAAGCCGCGGGCCGCGGCGCGTCAACCTGTCACGTGGCGGGCCGCTCCTCGCGGCGGCCTCGCGGGCCGAGCGTCGCCAGCAGGATCCCGGCGAGGACGACGGCGATCCCGGCGAGCTGCACCGGCGACGGGTCCTCGTCGACGAGCAGCATCGCGAACACGACCGCCATCACCGGCTGCAGGGTGAGCACGACCGAGCTCAGCGCTGCGGGCACCTGCGGCAGCGCGAGCGTGATCAGGAGCCAGCCGAGCACCTGCGAGCTGAGCGCGAGCAGGACGAGCCACGCGAACGCCTCTGCCGAGGTGCGGAGCTCGAGCTCGCCGAGCAGTGCACCGACGGGGAGCACCACGACCGCGGCGGCAAGGGTCGCGTGGAAGAGCGTCCCCGCCGAGCGCCGGGTGTCCGCGCCGCCTGCGCGGAGCACGAGCAGGAACCCGGCGTACGCGACCGCGGTCAGCACCCCGAACAGGACACCGAGGGCCGGGTCGTCGCCGTACGCGCCCTCCCCCACCACGCCCGAGATGAGCACCACCCCTGCGAGCACGATCGGCACGGCTCCGACCACACGGGCGCCGGGCCGCTCCGAGAGCAGCAGCCAGGCCGCGAGCGGCACCAGGACGACCTGGACGTTCCCGAGCACCGTCGCGAGCCCCGCCCCGACGGCCGCGATCGAGTGGTGCCAGAGGACGAGGTCGACCGCGAAGAAGACGCCGGCTGCCCACGCGAGCAGCCGCGGCCGCCATCCACGGGAGCCGAAGCGGTGCCGTTCCCGCAGCGCGAGGAGGACGAGCAGCGGCAACGCGTAGGCGCAGCGGTAGAACGCCGCCGTCGACGGCGTCACGTCCGCGAGCCGAACGAGGATCCCGGAGAAGGCGATGCAGACGGCCCCGGCGACGACGAGCGGGACGGGCCGGTCGCTCAGAAGCCGGCCCCGCGAGCGCCCGCGACGATGAGCAGCACGACGAGGGCGGCGGCGACCAGCCGGTACACGACGAACACCGTGTAGTCGTGACGCCGGACGTAGCCGAGCAGGGCCCAGATCGCGGCCAGCCCGCTGACGGCCGCGGCCAGCGTCCCGACGAGGAACGGCCCCTGCCATCCGGGCGGCAGGTCGCCGAGCACGACGTCCGTGACGCCCTTGTAGACGACGGCGCCGAAGACGGTGGGGATCAGCAGCAGGAACGAGAGCCGTGCAGCCGCGTCACGGTCGAGCCGCAGCGCCCGCCCCGCGGTGATGGTGACCCCCGAGCGGGAGACGCCCGGCGCGAGCGCGAGCGACTGCGCGACCCCGATCGCGAGCGCCTGCCCCAGTCCGAGGCCGTCCATCTTGCGGTCCTGCGGGCGTCGATCCGCCAGCCAGAGGACGCCGGCGAACAGCGCGAGCAGGATCGCGATCTGCCACGGCTCCCCCAGATGCTCGGCGATCCACGACTCCCCCAGGCCGCCGGCGACCACGGCCGGGATGGTGGCGACGAGCACGATCCACGCGACTCGCTCGTCGGACGTCTCGATCCGGCGCGTCCGCAGCGTCCGGATCCACCCGACGGTGAAGGCGACGATCTCGCGGCGGAAGTAGATGGCGACCGCGACGAGCGTCCCCAGGTGCAGCGCGACGTCGAAGGTCTGGTTGAACTCGTCGTTCTCCTGGAGGAACTCCCAGTCCGCGAGCCACGGGACGAGGATGAGGTGGCCCGAGGACGAGATCGGCAGCAGCTCCGTCGCACCCTGGACGAGCCCGAGCACGAGCGCCTGCCAGTTCGTCAGCGCGCCCGGCTCCTCCCCCCAGCCGCTCGCCGCCAACGCAACGGCGGCGGCCATCGCCGCCGCGCCCACCGCCCACACCACCCCTGCGCGCACGGCGCGGAACGGTACCGGCGCGGTCGCCGCCGACGATCCACAGGGTTGTCCACATGCTGCACGAAAAGCTGTGGAATTGAGGATTGTTGAAACGAACGCAAATTGCGGGAAACGGTCGCACGGCACCCCTTGCGGCCCTCCGCGCCGGCCTCTAGATTCCCCCTTGCGTCGAGCACGGAGCGCGAGTAGGTCGAAACCGCGTCCGGTGACGGTAGGCGGAAGCCGAAGGTCAGCGGATTCGGTGGACGAAAGCGCCACCGGCTCGACGAACTCTTTTCCGGGGACGTCCCGCGCGTGGCTCCGGCGGGGCCACGGCGTGTTCCCCCGGGATGGTGGTAGCCGCCGGGTCCCGCGCCTGCGATGCTCGGCGGGAGACCGTCGAGCGAAGGAGCCAGCCATGTCCACCGCAGGACCCCCGGTCGACGCGCAGTCGCAGCGCGGCCTCGGCGCCGGCCGCGTCCTCCTGATCGTGGTCGGCAGCGTCGGCGCGCTGATCGCGCTCGCCCTGGTGCTCGCGGGCGGCGTGCTCGTGTGGGCGAACGCGACGCAGCGCGACGCCGACGGCTTCTTCACGACGCCGACCGAGCGCTTCGAGACCCCGACCTACGCCCTCGCGCACGAGCGCATCGACGTGTTCGCCGGGGACGACGCCCCGGCCTGGGTCGAGGACCGCCTCGGCACGGTCAAGGTCGTCGCCTCGTCGTCCGAGCCGCTGTTCGTGGGGATCGCCCCGACCGATGCCGTCGAGGGCTACCTCGGCGCCGTCGAGCGCGACCTCGTCGACGACGTCCGGTACGACCCGTTCCGCGTGGACTACGTCCGCCGCGGTGACGGCGAGCCGGACGCGCGGCCCGGCGAGCAGGAGTTCTGGGTCGCCGCCCGCGAGGGCGCCGGCACGCAGACGCTGACGTGGGACGTCGAGCAGGGCGACTGGGCGCTCGTGGTCATGAACGCCGACGCCTCGCGCGGCGTCGCCGCGGACGTCGAGGTCGGCGGCAAGGTCGGCTTCCTCGGGTGGCTCGCGCTCGGGCTCTTCCTCGCAGGCGGCGTGCTCGCCGCCGGGAGCGCCGTGCTGCTCGCGCTCGGGATCCGCGGCTCCGTCAGCCCCGGCCCGAGCGGCGGCGTGGCTGCGCTGCCCGTCGCGGCCGCCGCCGGCGGCGGCTCGGCCGCCGTGTCGCCGTACCCGGTCGCCGTCGAGGCGCAGCTCGACCCCGGCCTCAGCCGCTGGCTGTGGCTCGTCAAGTGGTTCCTGGCGATCCCGCACTGGATCGTGCTGGCCTTCCTCTGGGCGGCCTACGTCGTGCTCACGATCGTCGCCTTCTTCGCGATCCTGTTCACCGGCCGCTACCCGCGGGCGATCTTCGAGTTCAACGTCGGCGTCCTCCGGTGGACGTGGCGCACGACCTACTACGCGACGAACGGGATCGGCACCGACCGCTACCCGCCGTTCACGCTCTCGGACGTGCCCGACTACCCGGCGCGCCTCGCGGTCGCCTACCCGGAGCGGCTCTCCCGCGGGCTGGTGCTCGTGAAGTCGTGGCTGCTGGCCATCCCGCACCTCGTGATCGTGGCGCTGTTGGTCTGGGGCGTCACCTGGGCGTTCGAGGACGGGCGGCAGTTCGGGCCGGTCAGCCTCAACACCGTGCTCTTCCTGGTCGCCGGGTTCTCGCTGCTGTTCACCGCGCGGTACCCGCAGGAGGTCTGGCGCCTCGTGGTCGGGATCAACCGGTGGGCGCTCCGCGTCACCGCGTACGTGTCGCTCATGCGCGACGAGTACCCGCCGTTCCGGCTCGACCCGTAGAAGCGATGCGGGGCGCGGCGGCAACCGCCGTCGCGCCCCGGAGCCCTGTGTAGGATCGGCGGCCGGATGCACCTCCGGCCTCCGAGCATCGACCCGGGCGTCAGCGCGGGCCTCTGGGCAATCGGCCTCGCCCTCTATCTCTTCCTGGGGATGATCGCGATCGGCGTCGGCTCGGCGGTGTCGCTGATCGTCTCCGCCGTCGCGGCCTTCGGGATCTTCCTCTACGTCCGGCTCTACGGCCGCGACGCGGACTTCTAGGCGACGACCACCGAGGGCGCCCACAGCGGCGTCACGCGCATCGGCCGCTCGCCGGCCAGGGCCCGGACAAGCCTCCAGGCAAAGTCGCCGCCGAGCTCGGCGGCGAGCCGGTCCTCGGCGCTCCGGCGCGGCGCGTCCGTGAGGCGCCGGGCGGCGTCGAGGTGCTCGAGGAGCAGGGTCTCCCCCCTCCCCACTGATCCCGATGCGGCGGGGTCCATGGGCTGCCTTCCTCATCGCCATCCGAGGGGCCGCGCGTGATCCCTCGTCCGTGGGGACGCCCCCGCGCCGGCCTCGGCGCGCCGGCGCGGGGATCGAGGTCACCGACGCTCAGCGGCGGAAGAGCCCTCGGCGGCGGGGCTCGTCCCCGCCCGTGTGGACGACCTCGCGCCGCCCGTCGCCGTCGACGTCGGCGGCGCGCGCGTGCTCGTCGTCGACGAGGCGACCGTCCCGATCGGTCTCCACATGCCGGCGGTCGAGCTCGCGCTCACGGTCGAGCTCGTGGCGCTCGGCCGTGACGGGCTCGTCGGCCGCCCGCGTCTCAGCCGGCACCGGGCGCGAGCCGGCTCGCCGCTCGTCGACGACCACGACGCCCTCGTCCACCTCCGGCCCGGTGGTGTCGAGCGTGAAGCCGAGCACGAGGCCCAGCGCGAAGGCGATCGCCGGCAGCACGCCGACGAGGTCGTCCGCGAGCCCGCCGAGCCCGAGGTCACCGGCCCAGGCGGCGCCGAAGCCCGACGCGTCCGGCTGCGCGTGCAGCAGCACCAGCCCGCCCGCGGCGAGCGCGGGCAGGAAGCCGAGCAGGAGCACGCCCAGGGAGATGCGCGGCCAGCCCCACTTCGTCCAGCCGCCGAGCAGCTGCGACAGCGCCATCACGAGGCCGGCGCCCGCGAGCAGGCCGACCTGAGTCCAGTAGCCGCTCGTCCCGTCCGCCTCCAGCTGGCTCGCGAGCCAGAGGAGGAAGCCGGCGGCGGCGACGCCGATCAGCGTCATCGTTCCGCGTGTCAACCCGTACACGTCGTCCTCTCCTCGTTCGGTTCCGGGGTTCTCTCGAGACAACGCCCGGGGGCGCCATCGAGTTACTCGAGCGCGAGCCGCCGGGCGTCGAAGGCCGAGGACGCGAGCTCGGCGCGGAACTCCTCGACGATCCGGTCCGCGTCGTCGGCGAACACGTGCGGGACGACCCCCACGTGGCGATCGTGGTGCCACGGCAGGTCGACGTGCTCGTGCGTGACGAGGTTCACGGAGAGCCGCTGGCAGGCTGGGCAGCGGACGGCGAGCCCGAGCGAGCGGTCGCCCGGCGAGAGCAGGAAGAACGCCGAGGGGAACACCGGCCGCGCGCGCTCCTCCGGGTAGCAGAAGAAGCTCCACGGCCATTCCCCCGCCTCGATCCGCCTCGCCGCGAGGTCGACGAGCTCTGCTCCGGCCGCCTCGATCCGTGCGGTCATCAGGTTGAGGAAGCGGGCGCCGTCGCCGACGCCGAGCGGGGCCCAGTCGAGCTCGTCGTGCGGGACGAGGCCGAGGTGCTCCTCCCCGCACGGACATGCGAACGTCACGCGGTAGACGGCCGGGTGCGCGGCGCCGGGCAGGCGCTCGAGCACCCGGAACGCGGACAGGCGCACCGACGTCTCGCCCCGGGCGGGGCACGAGAACGTGTACGTGCCCTTCAACGCGTCGAACATCGGTGGAGAAGTTGTAGTCGACCGGGGAGACGTCGAACCGCTCCCCCGACGGGGGGAAGCGCCCGCTTCGGCTCAGTACGCGACGAGCGAATGGACGTCGTAGCCCTCGAGCCGGTCGCGCCCGTTCAGGAAGTCGAGCGAGATGATGAAGGCGACGCCGACGACCTCGCCTCCGAGCTGCTCCACGAGCTCGCACTTGGCACGGGCGGTGCCGCCCGTGGCGAGTACGTCGTCGTGCACGAGCACGCGCTGCCCCGCCTTGATCGCGTCCGCGTGGAGCTCGAGCGCGTCGAAGCCGTACTCGAGCGCGTACTTGGCCGAGACGGTGCGCCACGGGAGCTTCCCGGGCTTGCGAGCCGCGACGAAGCCGCACCCGAGGCGGCACGCGAGCGCGCCGCCGGTGATGAACCCGCGAGCCTCGGCGCCGAGGATGATGTCCGGCCGACGCGGCTCGGCCCACGCGGCGAGCTCGTCGACCGTCTGTCGCAGCGCCTTCGGGTTCGCGAGCAGCGGCATGATGTCCTTGAACACGATCCCGGGTTTCGGGAAGTCCGGGACGTCGCGGACGAGCGACGCCAGGTCGAGCCGGCTCTCGTCGAGCTGGGCCTCGGTCACCCGCTCACCCTACAGCGTCGCCTGCGACCGCAGCTCGCGCCACAGGAGCAGCTGCGACAGCTCCTGGGCGAGCTCGCCGAGCCGCTGCAGGTCCTCCATCCCCGCCTGTCGCCGCTCCGGGTTGCGCGACCGCAGCGCCGGCGCCACGGCCGCCTGGAGTAGCCCGGCCGCGCGGTCGGCGCCGGAACGGAAGGCGCGCAGGTGGCGCGGCGAGATCCCGTAGGCGGCGAGCCGCGCGCAGGCTGCGGCCACGTCGACGTCCACCTCGTGGTACAGGCGCTCCCCCGCCTCCACGCGCGGCGCGACGAGGCCGAACTCCTCCAGCTCGCGCACGAGCTCCGCGGAGGCGCCGGACCGCTCGACCAGCTCCTCGCGCGACACCTCGTCCTCCCGCGAGTCGAGCGGCGCGGGCCGCCTGCGCCGCCGCTCCGCCGCGGCACCGGCGTCGAGCTCCTGGCGGATGACGCGCAGCGGCAGGAACTCGTCCCGCTGCAGCTCGAGGATCCGGCGCAGGCGCTCGACGTCGGGCTCCCCGAACAGCCGGTAGCCGCCCTGCGTCCGCTTCGGCTGGAGCAGCCCCTGGTCCTCGAGGTAGCGGATCTTCGAGATCGAGATGTCCGGGAAATCCGGCTTCAGCCGCCGGCACACCGCCCCGATCGTCAGGAGCCGCTGCGGCGCCGCGCCGCGCTGGTGCGTCGTGGCCGCCGTCATCGGGAGAGGAAGGTAAGCCGGTACTTGCCGATCTGGACCTCGTCGCCGTCGTCGAGGCGCTGCTCCGCCTCGATCCGGCGGCGGTTCACGAACGTGCCGTTGAGGCTGCCCTGGTCCTCGATCGAGAACGCCCCGTCGCGCTCGCGCAGCACCGCGTGCCGGCGCGAGACGGTGACGTCGTCGAGGAAGATCCCGCAGTCGGGAGAGCGCCCGATCGTCGTGCTCTCGCCCTGTGGGTGGAACGTCTCCCCTGCGCGGCCGCCGCCGGAGCGGACGACGAGCGCCGGCCCCTCGACCCCGAGATCCTGCGCCGTCTCGCCCTCCTCGGCCTCCTCGACGGCGCTGAACGTCTGCGTCGTGTCGCCGGCCTCGTCCTTCACGAGGTGGGCGCCGCAGCGCGCGCAGTAGTTCGCCGACTCCGGGTTCTGGAACCCGCACTCTGGGCAGTAGACGTGACTCACGCGCGCTCCTGTCCGGCATCGGCTCCCGCCGGCGAGCCCGTCACTCCTCGTCCTCGATGCTCGGCGGAGCCGCCTTCGACGACAGGATCGCCGTGAGCTTCTCGACGTCGACGTCCTCGAGCGGGCTGCGGCCCTCCTGCGTCCGGCGCTGGAGGCGCGCCACGAGCTCCGCGCGGAGGATGTCGATCTTCCCGTGCAGGAGGCGCCGGCGGTACGAGACCTCCTGCTCCTCCTTCACGAGGTCGCGGATGAGCTGCCGCAGCTCGTCGTCGGAGAGCGAGGCGAGGTCGGGAAGGGCTTCCACGGGCCGCCTTTCGTCGGAGGGCCGGCCCCCGCATTCAAGCAGGCGGCCGGTATAAGGGTCAACCTCTGGTTGAGAGTCTACCCCGAGGTTCGCGTCTCGGCCTGCGCTCCCTGCACGATCTCCTCCACGATTCCGCCGAGGTCGCGGCCGAGCGCCTCCGAGTCCTCGTCCGTCTCTCCCTCGGCGTAGACGTGGACGACGGGCTCGTCGGGATCCGGCAGCACCTGCACCCAGCCCCGCTCCTCGTGCACCTTGATCCCGTCCGTGACGTCGACGTCCCGGTCGGCGAAGCGCTCGTTGAGCAGTCGCATCACGATGCCCTTCGCGGCCCACGGACAGGGCACGGCGCGGTGGACGAGCGTCGAGCGCGGCAGCTCGGCGACGAGCTGTGACAGCGGCCGCTCCTGCGGCGCCAGCAGCTGGAGGAGCTTGCAGAGGGCCGCGATCGCGTCGTAGGCCGGGAGGAACTCGGGGAACACGTAGCCGCCGCCGACCGCGCCCGCGAACACGACGCCGTCGCCTGCGGCCGCCTGCGTCAGCTCGGCCAGGGACGCGGGCGTGCGGACGACCTCCAGCCCGCTCCCCTCCACCATGCGCTCGACGAGGTTCGTCACGGTCACGGGGAAGGCGAGCTTGCCGCGGACGCCGTCGGCCGCGAAGAGCTGGAGGAAGAGCAACAGCACCTGCTCGTGGGGGACCTCCTCGCCGGTGTCGTCGACGAGGTAGAGGCGCTCGGCGGCGCGGTCGAAGACGACGCCGAGGTCGGCGCCGACCGCCCCG
>DATHTC010000599.1:0-5027 GCA_035463735.1 Gaiellaceae bacterium
GGCGCGCGAGCCGGCGGCGACGAGGTGCTCGAGCCCGGGGACGAGCGGCTCGAAGTCGACGTCCCAGATCCACGACACGTCCTGGCCGTCCGCGATCGCGTCGTTGAGCGCGACGACGAGGACCCGCGGCGGATGCGCCCCGAGCAGCGTGCGCACCGCCTCGTTCGCGCCGGCCGGGTTCTTGACGAGCAGCAGGAGCAGCGTGCGGCCGCCGTCGACCTCGATCCGCTCGAAGCGCCCGAACGCGGCCGAGAACCGCTCGAGGCCAGCGGCGACCTCGTCGAGCGACGCGCCGAGCACCCGTGCGAGCGAGCCGGCGGCGAGCGCGTTGTAGACGTTGTAGAGCCCGGGGAGGCGGAGGCGGACGCGGCGTAAGCCGTCGGCCGTGGCGAAGTCGAATGCGGCGGAGTCGACGCCCGCGAGCTCGACGTCACGCGCGACGACGTCGAGCGGCGGCCGCGCGTGCCCACAGCGCGGGCACCGGTAGTCGCCGAGGTGGCCGACGTAGGCCGCCGCGTAGCGGTACGGCGTCCCGCAGCGGACGCACCACTTCGAGTCGGCCGCATGCTGCAGCTCGGGGCGCGCGTGCCGCGGATCGTCGACGCCGAAGACCACGGTCGGCCGACCCGCGTCCGCCAACGATCCGACCTGCGGATCGTCGCCGTTGAGCACGAGGACGGTCTGCTCGGGGAGCC
Organism: Gaiellaceae bacterium; assembly: GCA_035463735.1. GTDB lineage: Bacteria > Actinomycetota > Thermoleophilia > Gaiellales > Gaiellaceae > DATHTC01. The sequence goes on from DATHTC010000599.1 coordinate 696, forward strand.
GGGACGCGGCTGCGCGCCAGCCGTCGGCGACGTGCTCGAGCTCCCCGTAGCGGTCGAGCTGGTCGCGGAAGAGGTTGCCGAGGCACACCGCCCGGGGGCGCAGCCGGCGCGCCACCTCGGGCAGCGCCGCCTCGTCGACCTCGAACAGCCCGAGCTCGGCGTCGCGCGCGGCGAGGAGGGTGGAGGCGACGCCGGAGACGAGGTTCGCGCCGGACCGGTTGTGAGCGAGCCGGACGCGTCCGCCGAGGATCTCCGCCACCATCGACGCGGTCGTGGTCTTGCCGTTCGTCGCCGAGACGAGCGCCGAGCCCTGCGAAAGCCGCGCGCCCAGCCGGTCGATCGCGCCGGGATCGAGCTTCCACAGCAGCTTCCCGGGGAGGGTGGTGCCCCCGCCGCGCCCGGCGAGGCGCGAGAGCGACCCCGCTGCGCGCGCGGCCGCGATCTCGAGCGGGAGCGGCACCGGGACACGCACGCGCCGAGCCTAGCGGCTCACCCGTCGGGGGGATCCTGCCGGTGTCCCGCGAACGGGGGATGCCCGCACGGCTCCCGCCGCTCTACCGTGCTCCCAGCGGCCGGGCCCGGCCCGTCGCCCTCGTCACCGCCTCTCGCGGACTGCGGCCCCCGGTCGGGGGAGAAGGAGACCGAAGCCGTGACCACCACCCGGCGAGCAGGACCACCCGGTCAAGCGCCCTCTCGAAGCGGCCGATAACGAGAGGTCCGGATGACCGCGATCCCGAGCGACCTCCAGCCCGCCGACACGCCGCCGATCGAGGCGCCGCCGCGCAACGCGCTCTCTCGCCGCGGGACGGCCTACCTGGTCGCCGTGATGGCGCTCACGGGCGCCGTGAGCGCACCGTTCCTCGCCGACCTCGTCGGCGGTGAGGACGTCGAAGGCTGGACGACGTTCGCGATCCTCGCCACCGCGGCGTCGATCTCGCACATCTTCGTCGTCCGCTTCCAGTCGAAGCTGCTCTCGTTCCACACCTCGATCGTGTTCCTGCTCGCGGCCGCGCTGCTGCTCCCGCCCGAGCTCATCGTCCTGATCGGGATCGTCCAGAACATCCCCGAGTGGCTGAAGGAGCGGTACAGCTGGTTCGTCCAGAGCTTCAACATCTGCAACTTCACCCTGAACACGCTCGCGGCGTGGGGGGCCAACCAGGCGATCCTGAACGCGGACGGGCTCGTCGCGAACGACGCGCGTCGAACCGCCCTCGGCGCGTTTGCGGCGTGCGTCGTGTTCGTCGGCACGAACCATTTCCTGCTCGGGTCGATGCTCCGGATCGGTCGCGGCTTCACCTTCCGCGAGACGCAGCTCTTCACGGTCGAGAGCCTCTCCACGGACCTCGTGCTGACGATGCTCGGGGTCGCGCTCGCGATCTTCTGGGAGACGAACCCGTGGCTGATCCCGGTCGCGCTCGCGCCGCTGCTCGTGCTCCACCGCTCGCTGAGCGTGCCGCAGCTGCAGGCGGAGGCGCGCATCGACTCGAAGACGGGCCTCTTCAACGCCCGCCACTTCGCGACCGCGCTCAACGACGAGCTCGGCCGCGCCTCGCGGTTCAACCGGCCGTTGTCGCTGATCATGGCCGACCTCGACCTGCTCCGCGACATCAACAACTCGTACGGCCACCTGGCGGGCGACGCCGTGCTGCAGGGGATCGCGGACGTGTTCCGGGCGCAGCTGCGCCACTACGACGTGCCCGCGCGCTTCGGCGGGGAGGAGTTCTCGATCCTGCTTCCCGAGACCCCGCCCGAGCAGGCGCTCGAGATCGCCGAGCGGATCCGCCGCGCCGTCGCGGAGCGGTCGTTCGAGGTCGAGACCGCGTCGGAGCCGATCCGCGCCACCGTCTCGCTCGGCGTCGCCGGCTTCCCCGGCGACGCGCTCGACGCCAACGAGCTCATCCACCAGGCCGACCTCGCCGTGTACCGCGCGAAGCTCCAGGGGCGCAACCGCGTGCTCGGCGCGAGCTCCGAGCCGCTGCTCGTGCCGGCGGAGCGGCCGACACGCCTCGCCGCGGTCCCGGATGGGATCGAGCATCGAGTCGGAGCCCCGGCGACGCCGGAGGCGCGGCCGGCGGCGGAGCGGCGGCATCCGCGTCCGCACGCGCTCCACGGGCCGCGGTTCCTCTCGCTGTCCACGCGCCTGTCCGTGCTCGTCGCGCTCGTCGCCGCCGGCGGCGTGGCGGCCGGCGTGGCCGGGGCGTGGCTCGGCACCACCGGCGACTGGCTCGGGCTCGTCGCCGTCGTCGCCCTCGTGGGCATCGCGCAGGCGCTCGCGCTCGAGATGGTCGACCAGGGGACGCTGTCGGTGTCGGCCGTCGGCGCGCTTGCCGGCGCGGCGGTGTTCGGCCCGCGCGCAGCCCTCGCCCTCGCGGCCACGATCGTCGCCGTCGAGTGGAGCGCGCGCCGGCCGCCGCTCCACAACGTGCTCTTCAACGTCGGCAACCTCTCGCTCGCGTCACTGGCGGCCGCCGCGGTGTTCGCGCTCGGCTCGGACGGCAGGGCGTCGACGGTGGCCGCCGGACTGCTCGCGGGCGCGGCGTACTTCGCGGTCAACATGGGCCTGCTCGCGCTGGCGCTCGCGCTCGAGGGGCACGAGCGCTGGGCGCGCGTGTTCCGCGAGCGGTTCGCGTGGCTGCTGCCGCACTACGTCGCCTACGGGTTCATCGGCGGCGCGATCGCGATCGGGTACGCGTCGGTGGGGCTGATCGCACTCGGCGTCTTCGCCCTCCCGCTGCTGTTGATGCGGAAGACGCAGGAGGCCTACCTCGCGCACACGCAGCGGTCGGCGCAGAAGCTCCGCGCGGCCGCGGAGACGATCCAGAACCAGAACGTCTCGCTCGAGCAGGCCAACAGGCTGCTCAAGGAGCGGTCGACCGCGGCGATGGAGTCGCTGTCGGCGACCGTCGACGCCCGCGACTCGTACACCGCAGGCCACTCCCGCCGGGTGCAGCAGATCGCCCTCGCGATCGGGCGCGAGCTGGCCCTCTCGCAGGCGGAGCTGGAGGTGCTCGGACAGGCGGCGCTCTTCCACGACATCGGCAAGCTCGCGGTGCCGGACGCGATCCTGCTCAAGCCGGGCCCCCTCACGTCCGACGAGTGGGAGCTGATGCAGCGCCACGCGGAGGAGGGGGCGCGCATCATCGGCCGGCTGGGCTTCCTGGGCGACGCGGTCCCTGCGATCCGCCACCACCACGAGCGGTGGGACGGGAGCGGCTATCCCGACCGGCTGCACGGCGACGAGATCCCGCTCGGCGCGCGCATCATCCACGTCGCGGACGCGCTCGACTCGATGCTCACGACGCGGATCTACCGGGCGGCGCGTCCCGCCGCCGAGGCGCTCGCGGAGCTCCGCCGCGCGGCCGGGGCCCAGTTCTGCCCCCGCACCGTGGCGGCGCTGGAGCGGATCCTCCCGGTGGAGGAGCCGCCTCGGCGAGCGGCCTCAGCCGAGCCGGCCGCCGTCGCCTCCTAGGCCACGAGGCCACCTCCACTCGGGCGGACTTGCGGAATCTCCAGCGCGCTCTATGCTTCTTGCATGGGGCGCCCCCGGCAGCCTCGCGTGCAGGTCGACGAGGCGGCGCTCGCGGCGTTCCGCACCGGCCTCCGCCGCCGCTACTCCGACGACGAGATCCTCGCGGAGCTGCGGGCGTCGGCGGCACGGCTCGGGCGCTCGCCGACGATGCGCGAGTTCGCCGCCGATCCCGGGACCACGGTGCATCCGCAGACGGTGATCGAGCGCTTCGGTGCGTGGAACGCCGCCAAGCGGCGGGCGGGGCTCGTGCCGCGGCGCGGGCTGTCGCGCGACGAGCTGGTCGGACTGCTGCGCGAGCTCGGGAACGAGCTCGGCCGCCCGCCGACCGCGCGGGACCTCGACGCCCATCGCGAGCGAATGCCCTCGAAGTCGCTCTACTGGCACACCTTCGGCTCCCTGACGGAGGGGCTGAGGGAGGCCGGATTCGACGTGCCGGTGGGGGCGGAGCGGCTCGAGCGCGCGGTCGAGCAGGGAGTCGCGCTCGCCGAGCACCTCGGCCGGCTGCCGAAATTCGCGGACTGGGCCGACGCACGCCGGGCCGACGCCACGCTGATGACGGAGTGGCAGGTGTACCGGCTGTTCGACACGCGCCGCGGCGCCTGGTCGGCGTTCCAGTACCTCGTGCGGGAGGCGCTGCTGGAGCGTGGGGCGGAGGTGCGCCCGGACGGGACGGTCGTGAGCGCCTAGGCTGCGGCCGCGACGATCGCGGCCAGCTGGGCCAGGCAGGACCGGCCCTCCTCGGCCGAGCGGACGGCCGGGAGCGGCTCCTCTTCGTGCGAGCGGTCCGGCGTGAACCGCTCGGT
>DATHTC010000600.1:0-5105 GCA_035463735.1 Gaiellaceae bacterium
GCCACGAGCCGGACGTCGCGATCGTCGACATCCGCCTCCCGCCGACCCACCAGGACGAGGGGCTGCTGGCCGCGATCGAGATTCGCGAGCGGCACCCGGACGTCGGCGTGCTCGTGCTGTCCCAGTACGTCGAGCTCGGGCTCGCGTTGAAGCTCCTCGCCGACTCGGCCGACGGCGTCGGCTACCTGCTGAAGGACCGCGTCCGCGACGTCGACGAGTTCGTCGACGCCGTCTGCCGCGTCGCGAGAGGCGGGTCGGCGCTCGACCCGATCATCGTGCAGACGCTGCTCGCCCGCGAGCGGCCGGACGACCCCGTCGCGAAGCTGACGCCGCGCGAGCGGGAGGTGCTCGAGCTCATGGCCGGGGGCAGCTCGAACCAGGGGATCGCCGACCGGCTCGTGCTCACCGTCGGGAGCGTCGAGAAGTACGTCTCGGCGATCTTCGAGAAGCTCGGGCTGCCGTCGACCGGGAGCGAGTCACGCCGCGTGCTCGCCGTGCTGATGTTCCTGCGGTCCTGAGGCCGGCCGCACCTCCAGGACCCCAGAAAACCCGCCCCCGATTCCCCTGGCTGCCTCGTTACGCGCCGCGGTCGCGCCTGCGAGCGTCGCTCCCACACCACCTTCGAGCAAGGGAGCACCGATGAAGTCGCGCATCATCCAGGACGACCGGGAAGAGCCCGAGCGCGAGCCGGCCAGGGCCGGAGGCCCCCCCGGGCCCGAGACGCGCCACCACCTCGCATCACGTGTCGGCGGCTGGAGCGCCCGCCACTGGAAGACGGCCGTCTTCGCGTGGCTGGTGTTCGTCGTCGCCTCGTTCTTCATCGGCGGCATGCTCGGGATGAAGACCCTGGAAGCGTCGGACGCGAACGTGGGCGAGGCTCGCAAGGCCGACAAGATCGCCGAGGCGGGCTTCCCGAACCGGGACGACGAGCAGGGTGAGGTCGTCCTGATCCAGCATCCGACGAAGGCGGCGGACGATCCCGCGTTCGCGGCCGTGATCGGGGACGTGACGCGGACGCTCGACGGCTTCCCGAAGGTCCGGAAGCTCGACTCGCCGCTCGAGGCCGGTCATGCCGACCTGATCTCGGAGGACCGCCGCTCGGCGATGGTCACGTTCGTCCCGCAGGGCACCTACGACGAAGCCGTCACCTACATCCAGACGATCGAGCTCGCCATGAGCAAGGTCGGCGAACGCCATCCGGGCTTCTACGTCAAGGAGCTCGGCAGCGTGAGCACGGAGCGCGAGCTGAACGCCCTCTTCAACAGCATGCTCGCCAAGGTCGGCCTGATCGCGATCCCGCTGGCGCTGCTGATCCTGCTGCTCGTGTTCCGCTCCGCCGTCGGCGCCCTGATCCCGCTCGTGCTCTCCCTCAGCGCGGTGTTCGCGGCGATCGGCCTCGTCGCGGTGCCGAGCCAGGTCTTCCCGGTGGACGAGCAGATCGCCGAGGTGATCCTGCTCATCGGCCTGGCCGTCGGAATCGACTACTCGCTGTTCTACCTCAGGCGCGAGCGCGAGGAACGCGCCGCGGGACGCAGCGAGACCGCCGCGCTCGCGGCCGCGGCGGCGACCTCCGGCCGTGCGGTGCTGATCTCCGGCCTCACGGTGCTGATCGCGATGGCCGGGATGTTCCTGTCCGGCGACAAGACGTTCATGTCGTTCTCGGTCGGGACGATGCTCGTGGTCGCGGTCGCGATGATCGGATCGCTCACCGTGCTCCCGGCGCTGCTGGCGAAGCTCGGCGACCGCGTCGAGCGGGGCCGGATCCCGTTCGTGCACCGGCTCAGCCGGCAGGACGGGGAGAGCCGGTTCTGGGGGCCGGTCCTCGACCGCGTCCTGCGCCGCCCGCTCGCCTCGGCGCTCGCAGCGACTGCGGTGCTGCTCGTGATGGCGCTCCCGGTGCTCGATCTCAAGACGGCGAGCCCGGGGCTCGACGACATCAAGATCCCCGAGGTCGAGCCGATCAAGAAGCTCGTCGCCGCGTTCCCCGGCGGCAACGACCCCGCGCAGGTGGCGATCAGGGCAGCCGACGTCAGGGCCGAGCCGGTGCGCGCCGCGATCGCAGACCTCGAGCGCGAGGCGCTCGCGACCGGAGAGATGAACCGGCCGATCGAGGTCGAGGCGAGCCGCGACCACACGGTCGCCATCGTGGCGATCCCGCTGGCCGGCGGCGGCACGGACGAGGCCGCCAAGGCCGCGCTCGCGACGCTCCGCGAGGAGGTCCTCCCGGCGACGATCGGGACGCTCGACGGCGTCGAGTACGCGGTCTCCGGCGCGACGGCCGCCGACCAGGACTGGGCCGACGCGATGAAGCGGTCGATCCCGCTCGTGTTCGGCTTCGTGCTCCTGTTCGCGTTCGTGATCCTGCTCGTGTCGTTCCGCTCGATCGTCGTCGCGCTGAAGGCGATCGCCCTCAACCTGCTGTCCGTGGCCGCCGCGTACGGCCTCCTGGTCGCGATCTTCCAGTGGGGCTGGGGCGAGAGCCTGCTCGGCTTCGAGGCCAACGGCGGCATCGCGCCGTGGCTGCCCATCTTCCTGTTCGTGATCCTGTTCGGGCTCTCGATGGACTACCACGTGTTCATCCTGAGCCGGATCCGCGAGCTCTACGACCGCGGGCTCTCGAACGAGCAGGCGGTCGCGGAGGGGATCAAGTCCACCGCGGGCGTGGTCACCAGCGCGGCCGTGGTGATGGTCGTGACGTTCTCGGTGTTCGCGTCGCTCCCGATCATCGACTTCAAGGAGATGGGGATCGGCCTCGCCGCCGCCGTGCTGATCGACGCCACGATCGTCCGCGCGGTGCTCCTGCCCGCGACGATGAAGCTCCTCGGCGATCGCAACTGGTACCTGCCGTCCTGGCTCGAGTGGCTGCCGCACCTCGAGCACGGTGAGCAGCTCGAGCCGGTCGAAGCTCCGGCGCCGGCAGTGCCGGCGGTGTCGTGACCGTCGCGGCACCCCCCGCGGATGCTCCCGTCCGCACGCTCGGTCGCGGCCGCCTCGCGCGGCTCGCGACCGAGCAGGTGGTCGGGACCGCCGCGCTCGCGGTCGTCGGCCTGCACGTCGTCGACGACGCCTTCCTCCAGCCCGAGCCGGGCACGTCCCCGGCCGACCACCTCGCGAGCGGCCTCGTGCCGCTCGCGCTGCTGGGGGTCGCACTCACGGCGTTCCGGCGCGGACGCGCGGGCGTCCGCGCGACTGCGGCGCTGCTGGCGGGATTCTTCGGCATCCTCGCCGGCACGGAGGCCGCGTACTACGCCGCGAACGGCGGGCCGTCCGGGGACGACTTCACCGGGATGCTGTCCGCGCTCGCCGGCTTCGCCCTCCTCGGCCTCGGCGGCGCGACGCTCTGGCGGTCGCGCCGCTCCGGCGACAGCCGCCGGCGGCGGCTGCTCCGGCGGTCGCTCGCCGTGATCGGGGCCGTGCTCGTCGCGGGCGTCGTGCTGTTCCCGACCGCGATCGCCTACGTCGTCACGCACACGGCGCGGGCCGAGGTTCCGGCGCCGCGCCTCGGCGCCGCGCACGAGGACGTCGCCTTCACGACGAGCGACGGGCTCCGCCTCGAGGGCTGGTTCGTGCCCTCCCGGAACGGCGCGACCGTGATCGCCTTCCCCGGCCGCGCGGGGCCGCAGAAGCACACACGCATGCTCGTCCGACACGGCTACGGCGTGCTCCTGTTCGACCGCCGCGGCGAGGGTGCGAGCGAGGGCGACCCGAACGCCTTCGGGTGGAAGGGCGAGCGTGACCTCCACGCGGCGGTGACGTACCTCCGCCGCCGCCCCGACGTCGACCCCGATCGCATCGGCGGCATCGGCCTCTCCGTCGGCGGGGAGATGCTGATCCACGCCGCCGCGCAATCCGACGCGTTCAGGGCGATCGTCTCGGAGGGCGCGAGCGGCCAGTCGGTCCGGGACGACACGGCGAATGCGGGCCTGCTCGAGGGGATCCTCGCCGCGGGCGTCGTCACGGCCGCCACGGCCCTCTTCTCGAGCGACCTCCCGCCGCCGAGCCTGAAGAGCGACGTCGCACGCATCGCGCCGCGGGCCGTCTTCCTGGTCTACGGCGAGCGCGGCCAGGGCGGCACCGAGGAGAAGCCGAACCGCGGCTTCCACGCCGCGGCGGGTGCGCCGAAGGAGCTCTGGGAGGTCCCCGGCGGCCAGCACATCGCGGGCATCACGACCCGTCCGGAGGAGTACGAGCGCCGCGTCGTCGGGTTCCTCGACCGCGAGCTGCGAGGCGAGGGGGCGGGGTCGTGACCTCGAGAACGCGTCGGGGCGTCCTCTTCGGGGTGCCGTCCCTCTACATCCTGCTCGGGCTGCTCCATCCGACCGCCAACCCCGAGCTCGGGGACGACACGGCACTGTTCGTGTGGCTGCACATCGCGCAGCTCGCGCTCATCGGCGGCCTGGCGTACCTGCTCTGGCTGCTCGTCGAGGGGCTCGACAGCCGCCCGGCGCGGATCGCACGGGCACTCGTCCTCCCGTTCGTCGTGCTGTACACGACGCTCGACGCGGTCCTGGGGATCGCGTGGGGGATCGTCGCGGAGAAGGCGAACGAGCTCGCGGCGGCGGACCGCGCGGCGGCGGAGCGACTGCTCGACGCCCTCCTCAACGAGCCCGAGCCGCTCGGCTACGTCGTCTACTTCGGCGCCGGCTTGCTGTGGCTCGCCGTCGCGCTGGCGGTCGTGACCGCACTGTCGAAGTCGGCTCCTCGGCCGGCGCTGGCGCTGATGACGCTCGGCGCGACGGTGTTCGCGCTCGGCCACGCCCGGCCGGTTGGCCCGATCGGGATGGCGCTGTTCCTCGCCGGCGTCGTCTGGCTCGAGCTTCGGCCGAGGGCGGAGCGAGCGTCGGAGCCGGCCGCGGTGGAGCCGGCGCCCGATCCGGCGTGAAGCACGCCGCTGGCGTCGGGCGCCGGCCCGGTCGGGACTAGACCCGTCCTGTTCCGGCCGCACCGCGGCGGCTGACCACCATCCGGTAGATCAGGAGCAGGACGATCGCGCCGACGATCGCGGTCAGCCACGACGAGAGATCCCAGAACTCGTCCAGCGGGTCGGCGTCGAACAGCACGCCGGCGAGGAAGCCGCCGATGAGCGCCCCGGCGACGCCGATGAT
>DATHTC010000601.1:0-3309 GCA_035463735.1 Gaiellaceae bacterium
CGGCGATGGGCGACGGCGTCAAGCGCCCGCTGCCGGCCGAGGAGCGGCCGCTGCAGAAGATGGGGAAGCAGCTCGTCGCCGCGCACGATCTCCCGGCGGGACACGTCCTCGTCGCCGGCGACCTCGTGGCGAAGTCGCCCGCCGAAGGGGGGCTGCCGCCGTATGAGCTCCACGGGCTGCTCGGTCGGGCGCTCGCACGTCCGCTTCGGCCTGACGAGGCGGTCGCGCTCGAGGACCTCGCGCCCGCACCCGACCACGTCGCGGCGGCCGCCGAGCGGCCGTGAACGACCTGGAGCCGCTGCTTGCGGACCTGCGGCTCGCGGTGTTCGACTTCGACGGCGTCTTCACCGACAACCGCGTCTGGGTGAGCGAGCACGGCGAGGAGTCCGTCGCCTTCTCCCGCAGCGACGGGCTCGGGCTTCGGCGTCTCGACGCAGTTGGCGTCCCCTACCTGATCGTCTCGACGGAGGCGAACCCGGTCGTGCAGGCACGGGCCGCGAAGCTCCGCGCGGACTGCGTGAACGGCGTCGACGACAAGCTGGCCGTGCTCGAGGAGCACGCCGCGCGGCACGACGCCTCGCTGGGCGAGGTCGCGTATGTGGGCAACGACGTCAACGACGCCGCGTGTCTCGGCGCCGTCGGGCTGCCGGTCGTGCCCGCTGACGCGTGGCCCGAGGTGGCGGCGCTGGCGCGCTGGGTGCTCTCGCGGCCGGGCGGCGGCGGGTGCGTCCGGGAGTTCTGCGACGGGGTGTGGGAGGCGCGCGGAGGCGGCTCGGAGTGACGGATCCGCTGTTCGACCTGTCCGGCCGCGTGGCGGTCGTCACCGGCGGGCTCGGCCAACTCGGGGCAGAGTACGCCGCCGGTCTCGCGGCCCGCGGCGCGCGGGTAGCCGTGCTCGACGTCGCCGACGAGCCGAAGCCCGGCGCGGCAGACCTGACGGGCTGGCTCGAGGCTGGAACCGTCCGCGTGTGGCAGGCCGACGTGACCGACCGGCCCGCGGTCGAGTCGGCGGCTGCGGAGGTCGAGACCGAGTGGGGCGTTCCGCACGCGCTGGTGAACAACGCCGCGCTCGACTCGCCGCCGGACGCCCCGCCCGAGGAGGTCGGGCCGTTCGAGGACTACCCGGAGTCGTCGTTCGACGAGGTGATGGACGTCAACGTGAAGGGGACGCTCGTGCCCTGCCAGGTCTTCGGGGGAGCGATGGCCCGCGAGGGTCGCGGTGCGATCGTGAACGTCTCGTCGGTGTACGGGATGCTCTCGCCCGTCCAGGATCTGTACGCGTTCCGCCGGCAGCGCGGCGAGACATTCTTCAAGCCGGTCGCGTACTCGGTGTCCAAGTCGGCGATCCTCAACCTCACGCGCTACCTGGCAACCTACTGGGCGCGCAGCGGCGTGCGCGTGAACACGCTGACGCTCGCGGGCGTGTTCGACGAGCAGCCGCGCGAGTTCCTCGACGCGTACGAGGCGCGCGTGCCGTTGGGCCGGATGCTCGACGCCAAGGAGGCCGTCGGGGCGGTCGTGTTCCTGCTCTCGGACGCGTCGTCGTACGTCACCGGCGCAAACCTCGTCGTCGACGGCGGGTGGTCGGCGTGGTGAGCGTGGCCGTGCGCGACGTCCCGAACCTCGTCGACGGCTCCGAGGTGGCCGCCGCGTCCGGCGACTGGCTGGCGAAGCTGCGACCCAGCGACGGGAGCGACTTTTGTCGCTTCGCGCGCTCGCGGGCCGACGACGTCGACGGCGCCGTCGCCGCAGCACGACGCGCGCAGCCGGCCTGGGCGCGGGAGACGGTGGTCGCGCGGGGCGACCTCGTCCGCGAGATCGCGCTCGCGCTGCGGGCGCGGCAGGACGAGCTGTCCGACCTGGTCGCGGAGGAGACGGGCAAGTCGCCCTCGCTCGCCCGCGCCGAGACGGACGCAGCGGTCGAGATGGGCCTGTTCGTCGCCGGCGAGGGCCGCCGCTTCTACGGCCGGACGACGACCGCGAGCATGCAGAACCGGACGGTGATGGCGGTGCGGCAACCCGTCGGCGTCGCCGGGCTGCTGATGTCGTTCAACACGCCGCTGCCGAACATCGCCTGGAAGGCGTTCCCGGCGATCCTCTGCGGCAACGCCGCGGTCGTAAAGCCGTCGGAGGAGGTTCCGGCCTCGGCCCATGCCTTTGTCCGGGTCGCCCACGAATGCGGGCTGCCGCCGGGCGTCCTGAACCTCGTCCAGGGCCTCGGAGAGGAAGCCGGCGCCGCGCTCGTGGCGCATCCGGACGTCGACCTTGTCAGTTTCACCGGCTCGGCCGCGACCGGCCGGCGTATCAACGAGGTCGCGGCGCGCCGGCTCGCGAAGACGTGCATGGAGCTCGGCGGCAAGAACGCGCTCGTCGTCTGCGACGACGCCGACCTCGACGGCGCGGTGCGCTGGGCGCTCGCCTCTGCGTTTTCGAACGCGGGCCAGCGCTGCGCAGCCGCGAGCCGACTCGTCGTCTTCGACGCCGTCTACGACGCGTTCCGCGGCGCTCTCGTCGCGGAAGCCTCCGCGCTGAGCGTCGGCAGCTCCGACGACGACTTTCTCGGCCCCGTGATCAGTGAGCGCAGCCTCGACCGCATCCTCGGCGTCCTCGAGCGTGCGAAGGCCGACGGCGCACGGGTGCTCTGCGGCGCCCAGCGCGTGGGGGACGCGGGCTGGCACCTGGCGCCGACGCTGCTCGAGGGCGCGGCGCGCGACGCCAAGCTCTCGTGCGAGGAGCTGTTCGGCCCGGTCGCGGCGCTCTACCGCGTGCGCGACCTCGACGAGGCGATCGAGCTCGTGAACGACTCCCCCTACGGGCTCACCGCCGCGATCCACACCGCCAGCCTGCACCGGGCGATGCGGTTCTCCGAGGAGGCCCGCGTCGGCGTGGTCGTGGTCAACGGCGGCACGCACGGGAGCGAGCCGCACATGGGCTTCGGCGGCGTGAAGCAGTCGGGAACGGGGTGGCGCGAGGCGGGCGTGGAGGCGCTCGACGTCTACTCCGAGTGGAAATACGTCAACCTGATCGTCGACCCGGCGAGGACGTGACCGTCGCCGTCCTCGGGCCCGGTGCCGTCGGCGGCACGCTCGCAGTGCGCCTCGCGCTCGCGGGGCGGCAGGTCAGGTGTGTCGCACGTGCAGACACAGCCGCCGCGATCCGCGAGGAGGGCCTGACGTTGCGCGCGCCCGACGGCGATGCCCACGTCGACCTGGCGGCGGGCGACCGGCTCGAGAAGCCCGTCGACGTCTTGCTCGTCGCGGTGAAGGCGCCGGCGCTGCCGGACGCGCTCGACCGCATCGTCGCCGGCCC
>DATHTC010000602.1:0-7976 GCA_035463735.1 Gaiellaceae bacterium
CGTCGAGGATGCGCTGCGGCTCGACCGCGACCCGTCCGGCCAGGTAGCAGAGGAGCGGCGCGTTCGTCCGCGCGCCGCTGTCGTGCGCGGCGACCCGGGCCAGGTCCAGTAGCGTGGCCTCGGTGGTGGTGTCGAGCTCGAGCGACTCGCGGGGGACGCCCGCCTCGCGTGCGATGACGTCGGCCGCGGCTGAGAGCCAGTCGTCCACGGGCGGCGATTCTGTCACAGGCGTCCTGCTCGTGGGCGGCGCGAGCCGGCGGTTCGGCTCGCCGAAGGCGCTCGCGCGGCTCGGCGGCGAGACGCTCGCCGAGCGCGCGTGGCGGCGGCTCGCCTGGTGTGACGAGCGGCTCGCCGTCGGCAAGGGGGGCGAGCTCGAGCTGCCCTTCCCCGTGCTCGACGACGGCAGCGAGGAGCGGGCGCCCGCGTACGGCCTGCGGGCGGCGCTCCGGGCGGCGCGTCATGAGGTCTGCCTCGTGCTCCCGGTGGATTGTCCGCTCGTGACGGAGGAGGCGCTGCGCCGGCTCGCGCGCGACGTCGCCGTCCCGCAGACGGGGCCGTTGCCCGGGGCCTACGCCCGCGCGATGCTGCCCGAGCTGGAGGCCCGCCTCGCGCGCGGTGAGCTCTCCCTCCGCGACCTCAACCCACGGACGCTCGTGCTCGACGAGCGGCTGCTCGTGAACGTGAACACGCCTGCCGACCTTTCCGCGTTGCAAGTGGACAAGTAACAGTCTGTTGCTTTGTCCCTTTCGCGGCGGAAAGGCCGGAGGCGCTACGGGACGATCCGCTCGGGAACCGAGTACACGCCGACGTGTCCCTCCCGGACGAAGCCGCAGAGCGTGACCCGCTGCGCCACCGCGAGCTCCACGGCGAGGCTCGAGGGCGCGCCCACCGCCACCAGGACCGGGCAGCCGGCGACCGCCGCCTTCTGCACGAGCTCGAACGAGAGACGCCCGGAGACCGCGAGCAGGAAGCGAGAGAGCGGGAGCAGTCCGTCGAGAAACGCGCGGCCGATCACCTTGTCCATCGCGTTGTGACGGCCGACGTCCTCACGTACATGGAGCAGCTCCCCCGCGGGTGAGAAGAGCCCCGTCGCGTGGAGGCCTCCCGTGAGCGAGAAGGTCGGCTGGGCGTCCCGGAGCAGCGACGGCAGCGACACCACCACCGCCGCGGGAACGCGCAGGTCGCTGTCGACCGGCGGCGCCTCGACCCGCACCGCCTCGAGCGCGCCCTTGCCGCAGACGCCGCAAGAGGAGCTCGTGTAGAAGCTGCGCTGCAGCCGGGCGGGGTCGAACGCGGGCGCCTCGACCTCGACGACGTTCGCCGGGAGGTCGTCGGGGACGCGCGCCGCGACGGGGGCGAGCCCCTCCGAGAGCGCGAACCCCAGCGCGAGCTCCTCGTCGTGGCCCGGCGTCCGCATCGTCACGGCGACGGGGCGGCCGCCGATGCGGAGCTCGAGCGGCTCTTCGACCGCGACGCGATCGTCCTCCTCCGCCCCGCCCGGCAGCCGCCGCACGGTGACGTGCGCGACGGAGTAGGGCGGGGCCTCCACGGCCGCAACGTACACTCGCCGGATGGGCCAGGGCGCGGCGTTCTTCGACCTCGACCGCACGCTCCTGCGCCGCTCGAGCACGCTCGCGCTGGCGGGCTCGTTCCGCGAGTACGGCGTGATCGGCCACGTCGGCCTCGCGAAGGCGGCCTTCTGGCAGCTGCTCTTCGTCGCGCGCGGAGCGGGCGCCGAGAGGGTGCGCAAGGCGGCCGAGGACGGATTGATGCTGCTGAAGGGATTCTCGCCCGGCCAGATGCGCGAGCTGGTCGCAGGCGCGCTCGAGCCGATCCTCCGCCCGCTTGTCTACGCCGAGCCGCTCCACCTCGTGCGTCGCCACCGCGAGCGCGGGGAGCGCGTCTACATCGTCTCCGCGGCGCTGCAGGAGGTCGTCGACGCGATCGCGGACGACCTCGACTTCGACGGCGCCCTCGGGACGGTCTGCGAGGTCGAGGGCGGCGTGTACACGGGCCGCTCGGTGCGGTCGCTCCACGGCGTCGCGAAGGCCGACGCGGTGCGCGAGCTCGCCGCCCGCGAGCAGATCGACCTCGGCGCCTCGACGGCCTACTCGGACAGCCACACCGACCTGCCGTTCCTCGAGGCGGTCGGGAGGCCGGTCGCCGTGAACCCGGATCGGGAGCTGGCACGCGTCGCCGCCGAGCGCGGCTGGGAGGTGCTGGCGTTCAACGAGCGGCTGCACCCGCCGCCGGCGCGGCGGATCGGGCCGGTCGTCGTCGCGCTCCCGCTCGCGGTCGGCGCCGCGATCTGGGCGGCGCGCCGTCGTGCTGCCTGAGGAGGCGGACGCGCGCCTGCGCGCGCTCGGGCTCTCCGCGGGGGCCGCCGCCGCCCTCGCGGCGCACTTCGAGGACGCGGAGCGGCGCGGGAAGCCGGGCCACGGCTGGTCGCGGATCGCGTGGCTCGAGCGGGAGCTGCGGGAGCACGTGGATCCGTCGGCGCGGCCGGAGCGGCTCGTGGCGGAGGACGCGTTCGAACGCTGGCACGGCCGGGGCGCGCTCGGGTACCTGACGCTCGACGCCGCCGTCCGCTCGTCGCTCGAGCGCCCGCCGGCTCGCGCGCGCCTGGTCGTCTGCGAGGCGACCTTCCCCACCGGGATGCTCGGCCACTGGGTGCGCCGCCTCGCCGACGGCGGGCTCGTCGCGGTCTGCACGGCGACCTCGCCGCGGCGGCTCGCCTCGCCCTTCGGCGGCCCGCCCCTCACCGGCACGAACCCGCTCGCGATCGGGATCCCGAGCTCCGACCGACGGCCTGTCGTCGTCGATGTCTCCCCTGCGCAGGCCACCTGGGGAGACGTGCTACGCGGCGCCGCCACGACCGGGGACGTCGTCCCTTTCGGGGGCGACCAGGCGCACAAGGCGTTCGCGCTCGCCGTCGGCCTGCAGCTGCTCGTGGACGCGCTGACGATCGAGGACGACCACGGCGCCGTGCTCCTCGTGGCGCGCCCCGAGTCCGACCCGGTTCCCGCGCTGCGCGAGCTCGCGGCAGGCGTCCGGCTCCCCGGGGACGCTCGGGAATCCGATTCGCAAGCAGACAAGTAACAGTCTGTTACTTGTCTACTTCAGAGTCGGAAAGCGAGGGTCGTCGCGCAGCGAGGCGAGGTCCTCGTCCGTCTGCGCCGCCTCGCGGAAGCGCGCCTCCGCCTCGGCGGCCTCCAGCAGGTGCCCGATCGCGGCCTCCCGCTCCCCGAGGCGGGCCTCCGCGCAGGCGAGGTTGTAGCGGTACACGGCGGAATCCGGCCGCCGCTCGAGCGCCCCGAGCAGCAGCTGCCTGCCGCCCTCCCAGTCGCCCTCGTTGAAGCGGAGGATCGCGCCGTAGTTGTCCTCCCAGGCCGACGGCTCGAACACCTCGCCCCGCTTCGCGCCGACCGTCAGCAGCGTCGTGCCGGGCACGTCCGCGACGGCCGCTCGCCTGACCGCCGGGTCGCGCACGAACACGATCGTGCCCGTCGGTCCCGGCACCGTCTCGCCGTCGACGGTGAAGGTGGCGCTTCCGGCGACCACCACGTAGAGCTCCTCGTGCCCCGTCTCCAGCTCGTGGTGCTCGGGGATCACGACCGCGCCCGCCTCGTCGCCGCGCCAGGCGTTGACGCCGAAGGCGCCCACGTCGAAGTGCCGGCGCAGCGGCGCCCAGCCGCCCGCACCCACGGTCTCGTCGAGCGTGGTGACGCCCCATCCGCTCATGCCGTCTGCCTCCTGATCGCGTCGAGCACCACGGGGTCGAGCCGGTCGGCTCCCCGCACGCGCTCCTCGAGGTTCTCGTTCCCGGCCCAGCGGAAGAGCGCGTCGCCGAGCGCGCCGTCGTAGCCGAGGCGGGCGAGCCGCTCCGACAGCTCGGCGGCGAGCGGCTCGTCGACCGGCAGCCACTCCTCCTCGGGCGTCTTGCCGAACAGCTCCTGGTGGATCCCGTAGAGGCGCCGGAGCTCGTCGACCGGGGCCGGGTGGTCGTCGACGCGGAGGTCGACGACGACGTCGGAGAGGCCGCCGTAGCCACCGTCGCGCTCGACGACGAGCAGCCCTGCGGACTGCTGCCCCCGGCGGTCCCCGCCGGCCGCCTGGGCGGCCGCCAGGCAGTCCAGCAGCCGCTCCGCGAGCGGCGCGCCGGCCGTCCGCTCGAACGTGTCGGCGAGCGCGTCGACGGTCGCGCCCGACACGAGGATGTTCCCCTGGGCCGCGTACCCGTGGCCGGTGCGGCCGCCCGCCCACTCGAAGCACTCGTCGCCCGTGTACGACGCGCTGCCGCCGCGGGCGTCGACGACGCCGACCTGGCGGTGCGCGCGTCCCTCGTCCGCGTCGACGAGCCGCGCGACGACCTCCGCTGCGTCCAGCCCGTCGCGGAGGAGCGCCACCCCGTCGCGCCCGTAGCGCGGGTTCGCGTACGCCTGCGTCGCCACGGCGCCCGCTTCCGCCTCGGCCCAGGAGACGACCGACGCCGCGGCGAGGAACTTCGACTGCACGGCCACCCCCCACTGCCGGGCAGCGAGGTCGCAGGCGGCGATCGAGTAGGTGGCGACGATCACGGCTCGTAGGTGAGCGCGCGGAGGTCGAGCTCCAGCAGGTCGCGCCGGTCGCGTGGCACGAGCACCGTCGCCACCTCCGGCCGCGCGAGCGCGGCCCGGACGCCCTCCGGGTCGGCGGCGCGGACCGCGACCGGACGGCCGTCGTCGTGCGCGGCGCGCAGCGCCTCCTCGTCCGACACGCCGTCGAGCACGAGCGCCCCCGCGACGTCGAGCTCGCCCTCGATCGCGATCTCGGGGACGCGACGGCCGGTGGCGCCGAACCACCGCTCCCTCAAACCGTAATCGTCTCCCCCGGCTCCGGCGCGAGGATCTCGACGTCCGGGGCGAGCTTCCGCAGCTCCTCCGGCGTCCCCGCCAGGAGCGGGAACGTGCCGTAGTGGCAGGGGACGCACCGCTTCACCCCGAGCAGCTCGAGCGCGACCGCGGCCTCGCGCGGCCCCATCGTGTAGTGCCCGCCGATCGGGAGGATCGCGACGTCGGGCTCGTAGATCCGGCCGATCAGCTGCATGCTCATGAAGACGTTCGTGTCGCCCGCGAAGTAGAGCCTCGTGCCGTTCTCGGCCTCGACCACGAGCCCGGCCGGCTCGCCCAGGTAGACGAACGTCCCGCCCTGGTAGGCGCTGCTGGAGTGGTTCGCGTCCGTGAACGTGACCTTCACGCCGGCGATCTTGATCGTGCCGCCCTTGTTCCCGGCGTGCTGCACGGCCTCCTCGCACCCCTGGCCCGTCAGCCAGCCGCGGCACTCGACGAGCGCGACGACCGGGGCGCCGAGCCGCTTGTGGATCGAGACGGTGTCGCCGACGTGGTCGTCGTGGCCGTGCGTGACGAGGACGAGGTCGGCGCGCTCGGGCTCCAGCTCGTCCGGAGGGCACTTCGGGTTGCCGGTCAGGAACGGGTCGACGTACACGCGCTTGCCGCCGGGCGTGTCGAAGCGGAAGGCGGCGTGGCCAAGCCAGGTCAGCGCGACGTCGGGCATGCGGTCCTCCTCTGTCTCGGGCTTCGCGCCGGAATCTAGCGGTCGTCGCAGGAGCCGTCCGGCGCAGCGCGTATACCGGACGCGAGATGCGGACGCGGTTCCTCCCGGTCGTCCTCGTCCTCGCCGCCCTCGGCGCCGACGCGGCCGGGCGGCCCGACCCGGCGTTCCTGCTCCTCGTCGCCGCCGTGCCGGCTGCGGCGGCCTCCGCGCTCGCCCTGTTCGGGCGCCTCGTCGAGCTGCCCGCGGGCTCGGCCGGGCTTGCCCTCGCCCGGCTGGAGGCGGTGCTCGGCGGTCTCGGGCTGCTGCTGGTCGTGGTCGCCGCGGCAGCGCGGGCGCAGAGCGCCGACGTCTCCACGCTGCCCGCGCTGACGGCCTCGGCCGCGGTCGCGGCGATCGCCGTGTACTGCGCGCAGACGCTGTCGGCGCTGCTCCGGCCGAGCCGCTAGAACGGCAGCTGCTCGGCCGCGTCCCGCGCGAGCTCGATGAGCGGCTGGACGGCGAAGAACGACCCCACGGTGACGGCGAGGCAGACGAGCACGGAGCCCTGGACGAGGAGCTCCCGCGGCGGTGAGCCGCCCGCCGGCAGCAGGCGTGGCACCGGCGCCCGCATGTACAGGGCGCGCACGACGTTCAGGTAGTAGAAGAGGCTGACGGCCGTGGCGACGACTCCCACGACGACCAGCCACGTCAGGTCCGCCTCGTACGCCGCCGAGAACACGTAGAGCTTCCCGATCAGGCCGCCGGTGAGCGGCATCCCGGCGAAGCCGAGCATGAACGTCCACATCGCGACGCCGAGGAAGGGGCGCTCCCACCCGTACCCGGCGAGGTCGTCGATCGCCACGTCGCGCCCGAGCTCCCGCTCCCGTGCCGCGACCACGGCGAACGCGCCGATCGACATCGCGGAGTACGGGATCAGGTAGTAGAGCAGCGCCCGCCCCCCGA
Source organism: Gaiellaceae bacterium (assembly GCA_035463735.1). Lineage (GTDB taxonomy): Bacteria > Actinomycetota > Thermoleophilia > Gaiellales > Gaiellaceae > DATHTC01. The sequence continues at coordinate 6,496 of DATHTC010000602.1, forward strand.
GCGCGTTCCCGGCGGCGACGGCGATCAGCAGGAACCCGGCGTGCGACACGGAGGAGTAGGCCAGCATCCGCTTCAGCGACCGCTGGACGAGCGCGGCGAGGTTGCCGACGGCGAGGGAGGCAACGGCGATCCACGCGACCGCGGTCGTCCAGAACTCGTCGTACTCGGGGAATGCCGTCACGAGCACGCGGAGCATCAGCACCACTGCGGCGACCTTCGTCGCGGCGGCCATGAACGCGGTCACCGGCGTCGGAGAGCCCTCGTAGACGTCCGGCGTCCACATGTGGAAGGGCGCGGCCGAGGCCTTGAAGCTCAGCCCGGCCAGGATCATCGCGAGCCCGGTCAGCATGAAGGCGTCGTCCCCCGAGACGGCCGCCCGCGCGATCCGCTCGAAGCGGAGCTCACCGGTCGCGCCGTAGACGAGGGCCGACCCGAACAGGAGCACCGCGGAGCCGAAGGACCCGACGACGAGGTACTTCAGCCCCGCCTCGAGCGACGGCTCCCGGTCGCCCGCGATCGCGCACAGCACGTACAGCCCGATCGAGAACCACTCCAGCCCCAGGAAGAGGGACATGAGGTCGTTCGCGCCCACGAAGAACGCCATCCCGGCGCCGGTCGCGGCGAGCAGGGCGAAGAACTCGCCGGCGTGCTCGCGCGACGTCCAGCGCTCGCCCCACGAGATCGCGACCACCAGCAGGCCGGCGGCGAAGACGAGCAGCTGCGCGAGGAAGGCCCAGCGGTCGACGGCGAACGCGCCGACGATCGTCGTCGCACCCTCGTCACGGTCGGCGTAGACGAGCGCGCCGAGGACGATCGCGGCGACGAAGCCCAGAGCCGTGAGCCCGGCGGCGACGGCCTTCCGCGCCCCCTGCGGCACGAGCACCGAGCCGAGGAGCGCGAGTCCGGAGGCGGCGAGCAGGGAGAGGATCGGCGAGAGCCCGACCCAGTCGATGTCGGGCGTGCGGACGGCGGTCACGGAGACGCCTCCTGCAGCGAGCTCCCCGCGGTGCCCTCCGGGAACGAGCGCTCGCTGACGAGCGCGGGCCAGGCCGAGAGGGCGAGCACGCACGCGACGAGGGCGCCGACGATCGCCACCTCCCCGGCCCGCAGGTCGAGCGCGTCCTCCGTCACCGTCGGCCCCGGTGCCTCGTGGAGCACCGCGGAGATCAGCCGCAGCACGTACATCGCCGCCAGGACGACGGCGCCCGCCCCGATCGCCGCCCACGCCCACCCCTGGTCGAACACGCCGGCGAGGATGAGGAACTCGCCCGCGAACGTGGCGGACCCGGGGACGGCGAGGGCGATGATCCCGGCCGTCATCAGCATCGTCGCGAGTGCGGGACGACCCTTCGCCATCCCTCCGAGCAGCGCCAGCTCGCCCGTCGCCGCCCGCCGCTCGACGATCCCGGCGAGCAGGAACATCGCGCCGGAGACGAGCGCGTGGGCGACCGACTGGAGGATCGCGCCCGATGCGCCGGCGG
>DATHTC010000603.1:0-7455 GCA_035463735.1 Gaiellaceae bacterium
GGGGATCTCGCGGCCGCGGGGGTCGAGCGCGTGCCCGAGCGGGTGGTCGGCGTCGAGGACGGGAGGCCGCTGCTCGCCGGAGGCGGGGCGCTGGACGTCGCGAACGTGATCTGGTGCACCGGGTTCGCCAACGCGTACGAGTGGATCCGGTTCCCGCTGCCGCTGGAGGACGACGGCTTCCCGGAGCAGACCCGCGGCGCGGTCCGGGACCTGCCCGGTCTCTACTTCGTCGGGCTGCCGTTCCTGGACTCGTTCGCCTCGATGCTGATCCTCGGCGCCGGGCGTGACGGGGAGCGGGTCGCCGCCCACATCGCGGCCCGTGCCCACCCGAGCCGCGCCGATGCGCCGGCGGCGGCGCCCGAGCTCGCCGCGTGAGCCGGCGCGGCGTCAGCCGAGCCGGCGCCGGAGCTCGTCCGGGTAGGCCGGGAAGTAGCGCTCGATCTCGTCGAGCGAGAACCGGCCCAGGATCGCCGACGCCGGCTCCCGCTCGAGCAGGAACGCGAACGACTCGCGGACGGCGTGCTCGAGCTCCCCGTCCGGGAGCTCGAGCCCCGCGAGGCGTGGGGGCACGGTGACGCGGTGCGTCGTCTCGGTCGTGCCGTCGCGGACCCGGACGGTGAAGGCGCGGTCGTCGGTGCGGCTGACGTCGATCTCGGCCACGCGCGCACGATACGCGCCGCCGCCGCCACACGTCACACGGTCACGCCGCCGCGGGCCGCGCGCTCGAGGCCTTCGATCTCGATCTTCCCCATCCCGAGCATCGCCTCCATCACCCGCTGCGCGAGCGCCGGATCCTGGTCGGCGAGCAGCTCCGGGAGCACCCGCGGGACGATCTGCCAGGAGACGCCGAAGCGGTCCGTGAGCCAGCCGCACGGGCCCGGGTCGCCGCCCTCCGAGAGCTTCTCCCAGTACTCGTCGACTTCCTCCTGCGTCTCGCAGTCGACGAACAGGGAGATGCCCTGCGAGAACGTGAAGGACGGGCCGCCGTTCAGCGCCACGAACTCCTGCCCCGCGAGCTCGAACGTCGCGGTCATCAGCGAGCCCTTCGGGCCGGGGCCTGCGTCGCCGTACCGGGACGTGCTCGTGACCCGCGAGTCCGGGAAGATCGAGGTGTAGAGGTCGACCGCCTCCTCGGCGCGGCCGTCGAACGTCAGGAACGTCGTGATCTTCTGCTGCATGCCGTCTCCTCGCGTCGCCGTCGTGTCCCTGGAGAGACGCGCGGGGTTGGCGAGACTCATCGGTCGAGGCGGGGGAGGCACGCCGTGGTGGGGGCGGCGGCGTACCGCGTCGCGCGCTCCGCGCGGTACAGGACGACGCTCGCCACGACGATCCACGCGAGGGTGACGACCATGCCGAAGAAGTCCGCGACGGGGAAGAAGAGCGCGACTCCCGTCGGCAGCGCCACCCATCCCAGCCACGCGTGGGTGCGCGGCTCCGCGAGCAGCGTGCCGGCAGCGCCCAGCATCATCACGCCGAGGCCCGCGTTCCACGCGACCCACGCGTTCGCGATCGACAGGTGGAGAGCCTCCATCGCCGCCGGGGACGCACCGTTGGCGGCGCCGTCGACGAGCGAGAGGTTCACCATCGCCGAGACGAGCAGCGTCGCCCCGACCAGCAGGCTCCCGCCGACGAGCAGCCGCTCCCACACGCGGGTCCGGTCGGCGTCGGGCCGTCCGACGGCGGCGACCGAGAGCGCGAACAGGACGAGGAACGGGACGGCGGCCGTCCAGACGAACGTCGCGACGAACTGCTCGACCTCGTTGTCGTCGAAGTAGGCGATCACCTCGGCACCGGGCACGACTCCTTCGGGTGCGCCGCCGCTGAGCCCGATCACCGCGACGAGCACGAGCGCGACGAACGCGCTCCCGCTCAGCGGCAGCAGCCTCGTTCCTTGCATCGGAGACTCCTTTCCTTCGCGTTCGATCCGGGCGATCACGCGCCCGGAGTGATCCCGCAGGCGGCCATCGCGGCGTCGGCCGCGGCGATGATCCCGGTGGCCTCGAGGTGGTCGATGCCCCGGCCGTCGCTCGTCGTGTTCGTGTTGCTGAAGGCGAGCACGCCGTTGGGCCCGGCGACGCCGATGCCGAGCGCGAAGAACCGCGGCTGGCCGGATGAGGCGTACTCCTCGACCACGCAGGCCGCTTCCTCGGCCGACGGCGTCGGCTCGCCGATCCGCTCCAGCGTCGCCAGCAGGCCCTCGACGCTGCTGATGTCGAAGAGGAGCCAGTTCCCCGAGCGAGTGGACTGCTCGAGGCCCTGGAGCGACGACGACACCCGGATGCAGTCGAAGCCGAGCGCCGAGCCGGCGACGACGAGGGCCGCCGCAGCCGCGGCCGCGAGCGCGATGAGACGAGGGACCATCTGGTTCTCCTTCCGTTCGTCGGCGAGGTGGAGGCACGAGCGGAGGACGGGCCGCCACGACGCTCGCCGCAGGACATGTCGGCGCTGACGCTAGGACGGGCGTGGGGCAGCTCGCATCGGCGCCGTCCCGCGACCGGCCCCCGGGCTCCCACACGTCCGGATCCCGGTGCCAGCACCTATTGCGGTACGGGCCGCCGAGGCGAAAGATGTCGGCATGCGTGCGCTGCGTGTCGCGGCCGGCGGTGTCGCGGCTCTCACCGTCGTCTCTTTCGCCCTCGGTGCGATGCAGGTCGTCGGGCTCCTGCCCACGACGCGCCTCAGCTGGCTCCCGCCGGTGATGATCCCGTTCATGGCCGCGGCCGTGCTCACGCCGACGGCCGTCGGGTTGGCGATCGCGCTGCGTCGGCCGGCGAACGTGATCGCGTGGATCCTGCTCGTCGGCGCACTGGTGATCGCCGTGGGGCCGTTCGACCTCGTGCTGTCGGAGGGCTGGGCGCTGCAGACCGACCGCGCCCTGTGGCCGCTGCTCTACGCCTGGCCGATCGCGGTCACGTACGTGTTCCCGAACGGACGCCTGCTGTCGCCGCGCTGGCGGTGGGTCGCGGGTGCGGGCGCGGCGAGCTTCCTCCTGTTCATGTCCTTCGCGATGCTCGACCCCTCGCCGTTCTGGGGCGAGGACGCGGACGTTCCCAACCCGCTGGCGGACAACGGCATCGCGACATGGATTCAGGACCTCGGCCTCTGGTGGGTCTGGGCGGTCTTCTGGGCCGGCATCCTCGGCAGCCTGTTCGCGGGCGCGCTCTGCGTGCACCTGCGGCTGCGCCGGTCGACGGGGATCGAGCGCCTGCAGACGATGTGGCTCGCGTGGGCGGCCGCACTGATCCCGCTCGGGCTGCTCATGTGCGGCGCCTCGTCGTGGCTCTTCGGCGACTCGATCCTCGACTGGATCCTCTTCCCCTTCCTGCTGCTGATGCAGGCAGCGGTGGCGGCCGCGATCTGGATCGCCGTCTTCCGCTACCGGCTGTACGCGATCGAGCGCCTCGTCAACCGGACGCTCGTCTACACCGTGCTGACGGCGACGCTCGCCGCCGCCTACGTCGGCATCACCGTCGTGCTCGGCGTCGCGCTCGGCCGCAGCTCCGGCTGGGTGACGGCGGCGGCGACGCTCGCGGTCGCGCTCGCGTTCCGGCCGCTGCGCCGGCTTGTACAGAACGCTGTCGACCGCCGCTACAGCCGCGCCCGGTACGACGCGCTCCGCCAGGTGCAGGCCTTCGAGGAGGAGGTGCGGGAGGGTCGGCGGGCGCCGGAGGAAGTCGGCGGCGTGCTCGCGCGCGCCCTCTCGGACCCTGTGGCGGAGCTGCTGTTCTGGCTGCCGGAGAGCGAGGCCTTCGCCGACGCGTCCGGCGAGATCGTGGAGCGGCTCCCCGACGACGGGCGGGCCCGCTCCGAGATCGAGCGGGACGGCGCGCGTACCGCCGTGCTCCTGCACGACCCGGCGCTGCGCGAGCAGCGCGAGCTTCTCCGCGGCGTGCTCGCCGCGGCTGCGCTCTCCGTCGAGATCGCGCGGCTGCGCGTCGAGCTGCGACGGCAGCTCGCGGAGGTGCAGGCATCCCGGGTGCGGATCGTCGAGGCCGGCTACGAGGAGCGCCGTCGCCTCGAGCGCGACCTCCACGACGGCGCGCAGCAGCGGCTCGTGTCCCTCGGGCTGCGCCTGCGCCGGATGCAGCGGTCGCTGCCGCCGGAGGCGGGCGTCCTCTCGCCCGCTCTCGACCAGGTCGTCGGCGAGGTGGGAGCCGCGATCTCCGACCTGCGGCAGATCGCCGCCGGCGTCCGTCCTGCGCGCCTCGACGACGGCCTCGCCGCGGCGCTGCGCGACCTCGCCCGCACCGCCCCGCTTCCGGTCGCCGTCGAGGCCCCGATCGAGCGCGTGGCCGCGAGCGTGGAGGCGGCCGCGTACTACGTCGCCTGCGAGGCGCTCACGAACGCCGTCAAGCACGCATCCGCATCGGCGGTCGCACTGCGCGCGCGGCGGGACAACGGGACCCTGGTGTTGACCGTCTCGGACGACGGCGTCGGCGGTGCCGTCGCGCGCCGGGGCTCCGGCCTCGCCGGGCTGCAGGACCGCGTCAGCGCGCACGGCGGCACGGTTCGGATCGTCAGCCCTCGCGGCGGCGGAACGCACGTCGAGGTCTCCATCCCGTGCGAGTCGTGATCGCCGAGGATACGGCGCTGCTCCGAGAGGGGCTCGCCGGGCTGCTGGAGGACGCCGGACACGAGGTCCTGGGCCGGGTCGGCGACGCCGAGTCGCTGCTCGCCGTCGTCGCCGAGCACGAGCCGGACCTGGCGGTCGTCGACGTCCGAATGCCGCCGACGTACGAGGACGAGGGGATGAAGGCCGCCGTCGAGATTCGGCGCTCGCACCCGGACACGGCCGTGCTCGTGCTCTCGCAGCACGTCGAGAGCCGCCACGCAGTCGACCTCGTCGCCTCCGGCGGCGGCTTCGGCTACCTGCTCAAGGACCGCGTGCTCGACGTCGACGAGTTCCTGCAGGCGGCCGTCCGCGTCGAGGAGGGCGGCTCGGCGCTCGACCCGGAGGTCGTCCGGCAGCTGCTCGTGCCGGAGCGGGACGACGCGCTCGCCGAGTTGACCCCGCGCGAGCGCGAGGTGCTCGGGCTGATGGCGGAGGGCCGCACGAACGCCGGCATCGCCAGGCGGCTGTGGCTGACGGAGAAGACGGTCGAGGCGCACGTGAGCTCGATCCTCGGCAAGCTCGGGCTCGCGCCGTCCGGGGACGACCACCGCCGCGTGCTCGCCGTGCTGGCGTACCTGCGGGCCGCCGCGGCGTAGGCTTCGCGCTCTCGTGTCGACGACGGAGCCCGACCTTTGGCGCCCGCCACGGCGGCGCTGAGCGCCTTCGCCGGCGCGTTCGCCGGCGAGATCATCCGCCCGGACGAACCCGGCTACGAGGCGGCACGGGCCGTCTGGAACGGGATGGTCGATCGGCGCCCGGCGCTCGTCGTCCGGCCGGCCGGGCCCGACGACGTCGTCGCCGCAGTCCGCTTCGCACGCGAACAGGAGCTCGAGGTCGCCGTCCGGAGCGGCGGGCACAGCATCCCCGGCCTCTCGACGTGCGACGGCGGGATCGTCATCGACCTGTCGGCGATGCGCGGAGCGCAGGTCGACCCGCGCCGCCGGACCGCACGTGTGCTCGGCGGCTCGCTGCTCGCCGAGCTCGACCGGGAGGCGCAGGCGCACGGCCTCGTCTGCCCGGTCGGTGTCGTCTCCCACACGGGCGTCGCGGGCCTCACGCTCGGCGGCGGCATGGGGCGGCTGCAGCGGAAGCTCGGGTTGACGATCGACAGCCTGCGCGCCGTCGAGCTCGTCACCGCCGACGGGCGTCTCGTCCGCGCGAGCGAGGACGAGCAGCCCGAGCTGTTCTGGGGGCTGCGTGGCGCCGGCGCGAACTTCGGGATCGCGACCGCGTTCGAGTTCGGGCTCCACGCGCTCGACCGCCCGATCGTGCACGGCTCGGTCGTGCACCCGGCCGAGCGGGCCGCCGAGCTCGCCGCGCTCTTCCGCGAGTCGGTGGAGCACGGCCCCGACGAGCTCTGGCTGAGCTTCGGCGTCGGGCTCGCGCTCCCGGCCGAGCGCTTCCCGCCCGAGCTGGCCGGCCGCCCCGTCGCACTCGTTACCGTCCTGCACGCAGGCTCCGCCGGCGACGCGGAACGGGATCTCGAGACCCTACGCGGGTTCGGTCCGCCCGCGGTCGACTCGATCGAGACGAAGCCGTACCTTGCCGCGCAGGGCATGAGCGACGAGCCGATGCGGTGGGGCCACCGGTTCTACATGCGGAGCGCGTTCCTGCCCGCTCTCCACGACGAAGTCGTCGGCGCCGCCGTCGACCACGTGTCGCTCGTGCCCGCAGGCGTCGACGGCGGCCTGACCGCGTGGGCGTGCGGGCGCGCGATCGCGAGGGTGCCGGAGGAGGCGACCGCGTTCGCCGGCCGCGAGGCCGCGTTCTGGGTGGCTGCGGAGGCCCTGTGGGACGACCCGGCGCTGGACGACGACTGCCGTTCATGGGGGCGGGCCGCGATGGCCGACCTCGAGCCGTTTGCCTCGGCGGGCCGCTACGTCAACGACGTCGCCGAGACGGGCGCGGACGTCGTGCGCTCGATCTACGGCGCCGCGAAGCTCGAGCGGCTCGTCGCGCTCAAGCGGGCGTGGGACCCGGACAACGTGTTCCACCTCAACCAGAACATCCGGCCGTAGGGGGCCGCGGCCGTGGTGCGACCGGCTCCCGTTCACCTTGTCGACGGCGTCCACCACGTCACCTTCCTGACGGAGGATCTCGACCGGTTGGCCTCGTTCTACCGGCGGGTCTTCGACGCGCGGACGACGCTCGACATGACGGAGGAGGGCGTCCGCCACGCCTTCCTCGAGGTCGGCGCTGGGACCGTGCTGCACCCGTTCCAGCTCCTGGATGGGCCCGGCCCGCCGCCCGCGCCGGGCACGATGTTCCGCCGCGGGCGCCTCGACCACTTCGCCCTGCTGGCCCCGACGGAGGAGGCGTTCCGCGAGCTTCGCCGCCGACTCGAAGCCGAGGGTGCCGCCGACGGCGACGTCCGCGACATGCGGACGATGTGGATCATGGGCTTCCACGATCCCGACGGCTTCTACGCCGAAGTGATCTGGCGCAAGCCCGGGCTGCCGGACTCGGAAACGCTGCCGCGGGCTGAGTGGGCCGCCGTCGAGCTGAGCTGACGCGAGCTCGGTCGGCCCATCGGAGGCGGCTCGCTGCCCGCTACTCGTACTGGAGCGCCTCGAGCACGCGCAGGCGCGCGGCGCGGCGCGCCGGGAGGATCGCCGCGAGCAGCCCGGCGACGATCGCCACCACGACGAAGGCGACGAGCGAGCCCGTCGGGATCGCGAACTGCAGGTCGTACTGCGAGAGCGCCCGCGTCACGAGCAGCGCGAGGAAGATGCCGAGGGGCAACCCGAGGGCGGCTCCGATCAGCGCTGTGGTTACGCTCTCGTGTCGGATCATGCGGCGAACCTGGCGCCGCGTCATCCCCACCGCACGCAGCATCCCGATCT
>DATHTC010000604.1:0-7517 GCA_035463735.1 Gaiellaceae bacterium
TGCGCCCGGCTTCGCCGGGCTGCGATCCCGCGCGTCCTGGTTTCGGGGGAACCTGGCGGTTCCCCCTTGCCCCCTCCCTTCCTTTCTCGGTGCGGGTCGGTGTTGGTGCTAGCTTGGCTTTGTGACCGGCGCCGCCTCTCCGATGCGTTTCGACGTCACGTGCCCGCACTGCCACAAGCGGTTCGAGGGCACGCTGCTGAGCGGCCGGTCGGCCCGGCACCGCGGGTTCAAGTGCCCGCACTGCCGCCTGTTCGTGCCGGCCGACCGCGCCACCGAGCCCGTCGCCTCGAAGTAGCGCCGTCGCGCCTCGGCGTTTGAGGGACCTCAACGCCCGCGCCATTGAGGCGATCGAGGATCCCTTCCAAGGTCGGAAGCCGCCCACTCGGGCGTCATGACCGTCGAACGCGAGGGGAGAGCGGTGAAGACAGACGTCCCCGGTCGTGCTCGCGGAGAGCACCGCCAACGACGGCTCCGAGTCGCTCGTCCTCCCGAACGTCGACAAGCTCACCGCGCTCCAGAACGAGGTCGACGCGCAGACGGGCGCCTCGCTCTCGGCCGAGGAGGCGGCGGAGCTCACGCAGCGGATCGGGTGGATCCGCACCGCGCTCGGCTGCTGAGGGAGGGGCGCACCACGCTCGCCGAGGGGCCGCCTCCGGGCGGCCCCTCCCGTCGGGGCTGGGACCTTTACGCCGTTCTCAGCCTCGTCTCAGGAACAGGTGCTTCGATCCCGGTGTCACCCCACGGAGGAGCGAGTCGATGCACTGGAACCTGAAGGGCAAGGTCGTGGCGGGGGTCGTCGCCGTCCTGGCGCTCGCCGGGGGCGGCGCTGCGCTCGCGGCGACGCAGCTCGGGACGCCGAAGGAGGAGAGCCAGGCCGTCGTCGACGACGTCGCGAAGCAGCTCGGCGTGCAGCCGAGCGAGCTCAGCGCGGCGATCGAGAAGGCACTCGAGAACCGGCTCGACGAAGCCGTCGCCGCCGGGCGGCTCACGCAGGAGCAGGCTGACCGGATGAAGGAGCGGCTCCGGGCCGGCGACGTCCCGCTGTTCGGGCACGGCCTCCGCGGTATGCACGGACCCGGCCACGGCCTCGCGCGCGGCGGCCACCTCGAGGCGGCCGCGTCGTACCTCGGTCTCTCCGAGGCTGCGCTCCGCGAGCAGCTGGAGGCGGGGAAGACGCTCGCCGAGGTCGCGAAGGCGCGCGGGAAGTCGGTCGACGGTCTGGTGGACACGCTCGTCGCGGACGCGAAGAAGGAGCTCGACGAGGCGGTCGCGGCCGGCCGGCTCGACGAGGAGCGTCGCGACGACATCCTCGAGCGCCTCGAGGAACGGCTCACGGCGATGGTAAACGGCGAGCGGCCCGCTCGCGGCGAGCGCGGCGGCTTCGGCCGTGGCCTGCACCGGGGCGGCCCCTGGTCGTAGGCGGCGCAGCGGCGCCTGCCGCCCCGCCGGGCGGGTCGCGGCAGGCGCCGGCTCGTGCCCGTCGAACCGTCGCCGCGTGGACCTCTCGTCGGCGGCGGGCAGCGTCTTCGCCGCGTTCGGCCTCTCCGGCTCGGCCGGGCTGAACGCGTGGCTGCCGCTCTTCCTCAGCGCGCTGCTCCATCGCGCCGGCGTCGTCGAGCTGGCGGCGCCGCTCGACCAGTTCTCCTCGACCGCCGGGCTCCTCGCGCTCGGGGCCTTGATGGCGCTCGACCTCGTCGGCGACAAGGTGCCCGTCGTCGACCACGCGCTGCACGTTGTCGGCACGGCGGTCGCCCCCGCGTCCGGCGCCCTCCTCTTCGCCGGACAGACGGGCGACACGACCGACCTGCCGACGCTCGTTGCCGTGCTCCTCGGCGGCGGGACCGCGGGCGCGATCCACCTCGGCCGCAGCGCGCTCCGTGGGGCGTCGACGGCCACGACCGGCGGATTGGGCAACCCCGTCCTCTCGACCACGGAGGACGTCGGCGCCGGCGTGCTGACGCTGCTCTCGTTCGCGGTTCCGGTGCTGGCGTTCCTCGCGGTCGCGGCGGTGGGGGTCGCCGTCTGGCTCGCGGTCGCCCGTGTGCGCGCGCGCCGCGGCCCGTGACGGCCGAACGAGCTGGGCGATTGCGCATCCCGGGCCGGCGGTGAGATCATGTTCGGCGAGCGATGAGCGTCGCGCAGGCCTCGGCGGACACGTTCCCGTACGTCTGCGCCGTCTACGTCTGCCGCTGCGGGCGGCGGGCGACCAGCCACGGCGCGGACGCCGGACGGCTGCCGCGGGAGTGGCTGCTGCTGGGGCGCGTGGGCCACCGGGAACCCGTGTGCCCCGATTGCGCCCCTGCCTCCGCCGCTCCGCGCCGCGTGCCGTCCGGCGCCTGACGCGCCCCGCAGGTCTTCAGTCGCGGGCCGCGGCGGCCGATACGAGCGCTCGTGGACGTCCCCGCCGTCGCCGTCGCCGCGGGCTCCCGCAGCGAGCGCCTCGCCCGCTCGGCGACGCTCGCCCTCTTCGGCAGCGCGATCTTCGTCGGCGCCACGCTCGTCTTCCTCGTCCAGCCGATGGCCGCGCGGATGGTGTTGCCGCTCTTCGGCGGGACGCAGGCGGTGTGGACGACCTCGATGCTGTTCTTCCAGGGGCTCCTGCTCGCAGGCTACGGCTACGCGCACGCCTCGACGCGGCTGCTGGGGCCGCGGCGCCAGCCGCTCGCGCACGTCGTCGTGCTGCTGCTCCCCCTCGCCGCGCTCCCGATCGGGGGCGGCCTCGCCCCGCCGCCCGTCGACGCGTCGCCGTCGCTGTGGCTGCTGGGGATGCTGGCGCTCGCGGTCGGCGCGCCGTTCTTCGTGGTGACGACCGCGAGCCCGCTCCTGCAGCGCTGGCTCGCGACGAGCGGCCACGCGTCGGGTCGCGACCCCTACTTCCTCTACGCCCTCGGCAACGTCGGCAGCCTGCTCGCGCTGCTCGGCTACCCGCTCCTCGTCGAGCCGTGGCTGACGCTCGACGGGCAGACGCGGCTGTGGTCGGCGGGCTACCTCCTGTTCGTCGCGCTCGCCCTCGGGTGCGTCCTGGCGGCGCGCCGCGGAGCGGCGTCGGTGACCGAGCATCGCGCGCGCACGCGGACGACCTCGCCGCCGATCGCGTGGCGCACGCGCGCACGCTGGGTCGCGATCGCGCTCGTGCCGTCGAGCCTCATGCTCGGCGCGACGACGTACATCGCCACGGACGTCGCCTCGGCGCCGCTGCTGTGGGTGCTCCCGCTCGCGACGTACCTGCTCACGTTCATCGTCGCCTTCGCCCGCCGCCCGCCGGTGACGCCCGCGCTCGCCGCTCGGCTGCTCCCGGTGCCGGTCGGCCTCGTCCTGCTGACCCTCCTCGGCGTCGTCGCGCTTCCGGTGCCGCTGATGCTGCTCCTGCACCTGGTGACGCTCTTCCTCGCCGGCGCCCTCGCGCACGGGCGGCTGGCGGAGGAGCGGCCGCCCGCGGAGCGCCTGACGGAGTTCTACTTCCTGCTCTCGCTCGGCGGCGTCCTCGGCGGCGTGCTCAACGCGCTCGTCGCGCCACAGGTGTTCGACTCGGTGCTCGAGTACCCGCTCGTCCTGGCGGCGGCGCTCCTCCTGCGCCGGTCACCGGCGCGCGAGCGGTACCTCGCCCTCGGATTCGTGCCGCTGGCCGCGTGCATCGCCGGACTCGCCGCCTCCGGTGACAATGTCGGCGTCGCGCGGGCCGTGCTCGCGGCGTCCGTCCTCCTCCTGCTCGTGGTCGGGCGCAGCCGCCCGCGACGGCTCGCGCTCGGGTTCGGCTCGCTCGCGGCGCTGCTCGTCCTCGCGGGCGGGGCGAGCCTGCACGCCGAGCGGACGTTCTTCGGCGTCCTCCGTGTCGTGGAGCAGGACGGAGAGCGCCGCCTCTACCACGGCACGACCCTCCACGGGATCGAGCGCGCCGACGGCGAGCCGCTGAGCTACTTCACGCGGCAGGGGCCGCTCGGCGACGTGATGGCCGCGTACGGCGAGCGGCTCGACCGGGTCGACGTGATCGGCCTCGGCGTCGGCACGCTCGCGGCCTACGGCAGGCCGGGCCAGCGCCTGACCTTCTACGAGCTCGATCCAGCGGTGGCCGACGTCGCCGCCGACCCGCGGTACTTCACGTTCCTGCGCGACTCGCGCGCGGACGTGCGGATCGTCGTCGGCGACGGCCGGCGGACGCTCGCGGCGGCGCCGGACGGCGCGTCCGCCCTCGTCGTCATCGACGCGTTCAGCTCCGACTCGATCCCCGTCCACCTGCTGACCCGTGAGGCGCTCGCGCTGTACCTCGAGAAGCTGCGCCCGGACGGTGTCGTCGCCTTCCACGTCACGAACCGGCACCTCGAGCTCGCGCCCGTGGTCGCGCAGCTCGCGCGTCACCTCGGGCTCGCGGCGCTCGAACGCAGGGATGCCGTGGCAGGCGGGCTCCGCGACGGCCGCGCCCCCTCGCGCTGGGTCGCCGTCGCGCGGACGCCGGCCGCGCTCGAGCCGCTCCGCCGGCGCGGGGAGTGGCGGGTGCCCGAGGCGAGCGGGCGTGTCTGGACGGACGACTACTCGAACCTGCTCGCGGTCCTGAAGTGGCGGTGACGCCGCACTAGAGTCGCGACGTGGCGTACCTGGGCGTCGACGTCGGCGGCACCTTCACCGACGCCGTGCTCGTCGACGCGACCGGGGAGGTGCGGACGGCGAAGGTGCCGACCGCGCCGCGCCAGGAGGAGTCCGTGCTCGCGGCAGCCGCCGCCGTCGGTGCCGAGGGGGTGCGCCGGTTCACGCACGGCACGACCGTGGCGACGAACGCGCTCCTGGAGCGGCGCGGCGCGAGGACGGCCTTCGTCGCGACCGCCGGGTTCGAGCACCTCCTCCACCTGCGGCGCCAGGATCGCGCGCACCTCTATCGGCCGTGCGTCGCGCACCCGGAGCCGCTCGTGCCGCTCTCGCGCTGTCACGGCGTCCGCGGCCGGACGGGGCCGGCGGGCGAGCTCGAGCCGCTCGACCTCGACTCGCTGCCCGACCTCGGCGACGCCGAGGCGATCGCCGTCTGCCTCCTGCACGCCGATCGCCATCCCGCGCACGAGCGAGCGGTGGCGACCGAGCTCGCGCGGCGCCACCCGCGCGCCCACGTCGTCCTCTCGCACGAGTCCGCCCCGGAGCTGCGCGAGTACGAGCGGGCGTCCACGACCACCGTGGACGCGTACCTGGGGCCGCTCCTCCGGCGCTACCTCCGCGCGCTGGCCGACGGCGCGCGCGGCGCGGGGCTCCCGGAGCCGCTCGTGATGCGCTCCTCGGGCGGCCTCGCCGACGTGGACGAGGCCGCCGCGCACGCGGCCTGGGCGCTCCTCTCGGGCCCCGCGGCCGGGGCGGTCGGCGCGACGCTCGCGGCCCGGCTGGCGGGCTGCGACCGGGCGCTGGCCTTCGACATGGGCGGGACCTCCACCGACGTGTGCGCGATCGTCGACGGGCAGGCGACGCGCTCGCCCGAGCGGGTCGTCGGCGGCTTTCCCGTCCGGCTGCCGACGCTCGACGTGCACACCGTCGGCGCGGGTGGAGGCTCGCTCGTCGGGCGCGACGCCGGTGGTGCGCTCCGCGTCGGGCCGGAGAGCGCCGGCGCGCATCCGGGGCCCGCGTGCTACGGGCGGGGCGGCTCACTCCCGACCGTGACCGACGCGAACCTGCTGCTCGGCCGCCTCCCGGCGCGGCTGGCCGGTGGCCTCGAGCTCGACCGCGACGCGGCGGCACGCGCGCTCGGCCCGATCGAGCCGGCGGACGTCGTCGCCGTCGTCAACGCCGCGATGTTGCGCGCGCTCCGCGTCGTCAGCGTCGAGCGCGGGCTCGACCCGCGCGAGTTCGCGCTGGTCGCGTTCGGCGGAGCGGGGCCGCTCCACGCGTGCGAGCTGGCGGACGAGCTCGAGGTCCGGCGCGTGCTCGTCCCCGCCGCGGCCGGCGTCCTCTCCGCGGTCGGCCTGGTCGCCGCCGACGAGCGGCGCGACCGCGTCGTCTCCCGCGTCGTGCCGCTGGAGGAGGCGGGCGTGCTGCCCGCGGCCGGCGAGGCCGACCTGCGCTACGCCGGCCAGTCGTTCGAGCTCACGGTGCCCCTCGGCGGAGACGTCGCGCTCCGGTTCCACCGCGAGCACGAGCGGCGCTACGGGTGGTCCGATCCGGCGCGTCCGCTCGAGCTCGTGGCCGTGCGGACGGCCGACGTCGTGCCCGGGCCCGAGCTCCGGCTGTCGGGCCCGCGGCTCTCGGCGTCGGGACCCGCCGTCGTCGAGCTCGACGGCGCCACCGCGTGGGTGCCCGACGGCTGGTCGGGCGAGACGGACGAGCACGGCACGCTCGTGCTGGAGCGCCGGTGAACGTCGAGCTGCAGGTGGTCGGCTCCGCCCTCGCCGCCGTGGCGGACGAGATGGGCGCCGCGCTCGTGCGTGCCGCCTTCTCGCCGAACATCAAGGAGCGCCGCGACTGCTCCACCGCGATCTTCGACGAGGACGGGCGGATGGTGGCGCAGGCGGAGCACATTCCCGTGCACCTCGGCGCGATGCCCGACGCGGTCGACGCCGTGCTCGCGCACGACCCCCGCCCCGGCGAGACGTGGATCCTCAACGACCCGTACGCCGGGGGGACGCACCTTCCCGACGTGACGCTCGTCTCGCGGACGCCGCTCGGCTACGCGGCCACCCGGGCGCACCACGCTGATGTCGGCGGCCTCGAGCCGGGCAGCCTTCCGGCGGGTTCCCGGACGCTCGCGGAGGAGGGCGTCGTGATCCCGCCCACGCGGCTGGACGACGACGTGCTCGAGTCGCTCGTCGCCCGGATGCGGAACCCGGACGAGCGGCGCGGCGACCTCCGGGCGCAGCTCGCCGCCAACCGGCTCGCCGAGCGGCGGGTCGGCGAGCTCGTGGCCCGCTACGGCGCCGACCGGCTCCGCCGCGCGATCGACGAGCTTGTCGCGTACTCGGAGCGGCGCGTCCGCGCGGCGCTCTCGGCGCTGCCGGACGGCCGCTGGGAGGCCGGGGAGGCGCTCGAGGCGCCGGACGGCGGCACCCTCGTGGTGCGGGCCGCCGTCACCGTCGCGGGCGACGCGATCGAGATCGACTTCGCCGGCACCGACCCGCAGCACGAGGGCAACCTCAACTGCCCGCCGTCGGTCACGCGCTCCGCGTGCGCGTACGTGCTCCGCTGCCTCACCGACCCGGACGTGCCCGCCTCGGCCGGCGCGCTCGCGCCGCTCACCGTCCGCGCGCCGGCGGGCTGCCTCGTGGCTGCGCGTCCGCCGGCGGCCGTCGCCGCGGGCAACGTGGAGACGTCGAGCCGGATCGTCGACCTGCTCCTCTCCGCGCTCGGCCGGGCCGTGCCGGTGCCGGCCCAGGGCCAGGGGACGATGAACAACGTCGTGCTCGGCGGCGAGGGCTGGACGTACTACGAGACGATCGGCGGTGGCCAGGGCGCCTGCCCCGACGCCGACGGGCCCTCCGGCGTCCACGTGGCGATGTCCAACACGCTCAACACGCCGGTGGAGGCGCTCGAGCTCGCGTACCCGCTGCGGG
>DATHTC010000605.1:0-7302 GCA_035463735.1 Gaiellaceae bacterium
GGCGATCGCGGCGGGCGCGACCCGGTTCGTCGCGCAGAGCTTCACCGGCTTCACCAACGCGCGCGTGGGCGGGCCCGTGAAGACGGAGGACGACCCGCTCGACCCCGACCCGCCGGCGGCCGCGCGCAAGACGCTCGCGGCGATCCGCTCCCTCGAGGCGGCCGTCGCCGGCGCGAAGGGTCTCGACGGCGTCGTCCTTCGCTACGGCGCGTTCTACGGGCCGGGCACGAGCCTCGGCGCCGGCGGCGAGGTGCTCGAGGCGGTTCGCCGCGGGAAGCTGCCGCTCGTGGGCGAGGGCACGGGCGTCTGGTCCTTCGTCCACGTGCGCGACGCGGCGGAGGCCACCGTCGCCGCGGTGGAGGGGCGCGGCGCCGGCCTGCTCAACGTCGTCGACGACGATCCCGCACCCGTCGCGACGTGGCTGCCGTACCTCGTGCGGGTGCTCGGCGCGAAGCCGCCGCGCCGGGTCCCCGTCTGGGTCGCCCGGCTGCTCGTCGGCGAGCAGGGAGTCGCGATGATGACCGAGATGCGCGGGTCGTCGAACGCGAGGGCGAAGCGGGAGCTCGGGTGGCAGCCCGGCTTCGCCAGCTGGCGCGACGGGTTCGCCGCCGGCCTCGTTGAGGCGCCGGAGGCGCGGAGGGCCGCGTGAGAGGCGTCGACGAGACGCTGTACGCCGAGCTCCGGCCGCTGGCGTTCTCGATCTCCTACCGGATGCTCGGCAGCGCGAGCGAGGCGGAGGACGTGGTGCAGGAGGCGTTCCTCCGCCTCCACCGCGCCGCCGACGAGGGCGAGGTGCACGCCCCGAAGGCGTACCTCGCGACGGTGGCCACGCGCCTCAGCATCGACCGGCTGCGCTCCGCCCGCGCTCGCCGCGAGCAGTACGTCGGCACCTGGCTCCCCGAGCCGATCGTCATCGACGAGGAGCTCGAGGCGGTCACCGACGCCGAGGCCGAGACCGCCGACTCGCTCTCGCTCGCCTTCCTCGTCCTGCTCGAGAGCCTCACTCCGGTCGAGCGAGCCGTCTTCCTCCTCCGCGACGTGTTCGACCTCGGCTACGCGGAGATCGCGGAGATCGTCGGCAAGCGGGAGGACAACGTCCGCCAGATCGCGGCCCGCGCCCGCCGGCACGTGGACGAGCGACGGCCGCGCTTCGAGAGCTCCGGCGAGGAGAGGGAGCGCCTCGCGGAGCGGTTCTTCGCGGCGGCGCAGGCGGAGGACGGCGAGGAGCTCGCTGCGCTGCTGGCGCCCGACGTGGTCTTCGTCGGCGACGGCGGCGGCAGGTTCCCGGGCGCGATCCTCCGTCCGGTGCACGGGCGCGAGCGCGTCGTGCGACTGCTGCTCGGGTTCGCGCGCCGCCCGGACGCGAGCGGGCTGCGCCTGCGACTGGCCGAGGTCAACGGCCAGGCGGGCGCGGTGTTCTACGCGCCCGACGGCTCGCCGTACTCGGTGCTCGCGCTCGACGTCGTCGACGGCGCAGTCACCGCGATCCGGTCCGTCGTGAACCCGGACAAGCTCCGGCACCTCCGCCCGCTCGACCCGCTCGCGGACGGGTGACGCCGCGGCGCGCGGACGCGAGCGCCTACCATGGGGCGGGTGCAGGAGTCGCCGCCGACCCTCGCTCCCGCCGTCGAGGAGCGCCTCGAGCAGCACCGGTCCGAGCTGACCGCGTACTGCTACCGGATGCTCGGATCGCCGTTCGAGGCCGAGGACGCGGTGCAGGAGACGCTCATCCGCGGGTGGAAGGGCTACGACCGCTTCGAGGGCCGCGCTGCGCTCCGCTCGTGGCTGTACCGGATCGCGACGAACGTCTGCCTCGACATGCTCGAGGGACGCAAGCGCCGTGCCCGCCCGATGGACCTGGGGCCGGCGCGCGAGCCGGTCGCCGAGAACCTGAACGCCCTGCCGGAGGTGACCTGGATCGAGCCGATCCCCGACGGCCGCGTCGTCCCCGACGGCGACCCGGCGGAGGTCGCGCAGGCACGCGAGACGGTCCGGCTGGCGCTCGTGGCGGCGCTCCAGCACCTGCCGCCGCGGCAACGCGCCGTGCTGATCCTCTGCGAGGTGCTGCGCTGGAAGGCCGCCGAGGTGGCGGAGCTGCTGGACACGAGCGTCGCGTCCGTCAACAGCGCGCTGCAGCGCGCGCGCGCGACGCTCGAGGCGAGCGAGCTCAGCGCCGCCGGCACGGCGCCTTCGGTCGACGCGGCCGACGCGGAGCTGCTCGCGCGCTACGTCGAGGCGTTCGAGCGCTACGACATGGAGGCGCTCACCTCGCTGATCCACGAGGACGCGACCCAGTCGATGCCGCCGTACGACCTCTGGCTCCGCGGCCGCGACGACATCTTCGCGTGGTGGGTCGGCCCGGGCATCGGCTGCCGCGGCTCCCGCGTGGTCGCGGCGCCGGCGGCGAACGGCTCGCCCGCCTTCGGCCAGTACAAGCCGAGCGCGGACGGCGGCTTCGAGCCGTGGGCGCTGCAGGTGCTCGAGGTGGAGGACGGCCGCATCGTCGAGCTCACGTTCTTCCTCGACACGGCGCGGGTGTTCCCGCTGTTCGGGCTCCCGCTGCGGCTCGAGGCCTAGCCCCGCTCACTCCGGGAGCACGTCGCGCAGGCCCATGAACGCGACGAGCTCGCGGAGCTCGTCGGACGCGTGGCGCAGGTGGACGCGGCAGCCGTGCCGCCGTGCGCCGAGCTGGAGCCGGGCGAGCGCGTCGACGGTGACCGCGTCGGGGACGACGTCGCGCACGTCGCAGACCGCGACGCAGGCGCCCGCCTGGGCCAGGACGCCGCAGACGCGCTCCGTGAGCCCCGGCAGGTCGGCACGGGCGATCGGGCCGCGAATCGCGAACGCGACCGTGCTCGGGGTGGGCTTCGTCATCGAGATGGAGACGGTTCGGCAAGCCGTACCTCATCGGTGTGGGCGACCGATGAGTTCTGCGCGCGGGCCCTGTCTACGGTCACGAATGCCACCGCTCGAGGAGGAATCGATGACCCAGATGACCGACCGCAGCCGCTGGCTCGCCCTCTACGTCCTCTGCCTCGGGGACCTGATGATCGTGCTCGACGGGACGATCGTGAACGTGGCGCTGCCGTCGATCCGCGACGACCTCGGCTTCTCGCAGACGTCACTCGCGTGGGTCGTGAACGCGTACCTGCTCACCTTCGGCGGGTTCCTGTTGCTCGGCGGGCGGCTCGGCGACCTCTTCGGGCACCGGCGCCTGTTCCTCAGCGGGATCGTCCTCTTCACGCTGGCGTCGCTGGCCTGCGGGCTCGCGACCTCGCAGGAGCTCCTCGTCGGGGCGCGCGCGGTGCAGGGGATCGGTGGCGCCGTCGTCTCGGCGGTTGCGCTCTCGCTGCTGATGACGCTCTTCACCGAGCAGGCCGACCGGGCGAAGGCGATGGGCGTCTTCGGATTCGTCCTCTCCGGCGGCGGCGTGCTCGGCGTGCTCGCGGGCGGGATCCTCACCGACCTGCTCAGCTGGCACTGGATCTTCCTCGTCAACCTGCCGGTGGGCGTGCTCGTCTACGTGCTCTCGCTGCGGCTGCTGCCGGCCGCGCACGGGCCCGCCGCGACCGGCCGCGTCGACATCGCCGGCGCCGTCGCGATCACGAGCGCGCTGATGCTCGCCGTCTACGCGATCGTCAACGGCAACGAGGAGGGCTGGACGTCCGCCACGACGCTGGGCGTCCTCGCCGCCGCGGCGGCTCTCCTCGTCGCGTTCCTCGCGATCGAGCTGCGCGTCTCGTCGCCGCTGATGCCGCTCGGCCTCTTCCGCAACCGGAACGTCTCGGCGGCGAACGTCGTCGGCGTGCTGATGGCGGCCGGCATGTTCGCCTACTTCTTCCTCTCGGCGCTCTACCTCCAGCTCGTGCTCGGGTACAGCCCGCTCGAGGTCGGCCTCGCGTACCTGCCGGGCACGATCGTCTGGGGTGCCGCCTCGCTGCTGCTCTCCGACAAGCTCGTGATCCGGTTCGGGATCAAGCCGCCGCTCGTCACCGGGCTGTCGCTGATGGCCGTCGCGCTCGTCCTGCTCGCGCGGACGCCGGTGGACGGCAGCTGGGCCGTCGACGTCCTGCCCGCGACGCTCGCGGTCGGGCTCGGCGCCGGGATCGCGTTCAACCCGATCCTGCTCGCGGCGATGAGCGGCGTCGCGCCCGAGCAGGCCGGGCTTGCCTCGGGCGTCGTCAACACGGCGTTCATGATGGGCGGCGCCGTCGGGCTGGCCGCCCTCGCGAGCCTCGCGGACTCCCGCACCGAGACGCTGCTCGGCTCGGGCGACGGCCAGCTCGTCGCGCTCAACGGCGGCTACCACGCGGCCTTCCTCGCCGGCGCCGGGTTCACGGTCGCCGCCGCGGTCGTCGCCGCCGTGCTCCTCCGCTCCCGCCAGCCGGCGCCCGAGGCGGAGCCGGCGTTCGCCAGCCACGGCGGGTGATGCCGGTGGCAAGCTGAGGACGTGGCCGAGCTCGCAATCCGTCTCCGCGACGTCGTCAAGCGGTACGGCGCGATCACGGCCGTGGACGGGCTCGACCTCGACGTCCCGGAGGGCACCTGCGTCGGGCTGCTGGGCCCGAACGGCGCCGGCAAGTCGACGACGATGCGCCTCCTGACCGCGCAGGCGATCGCCGACGAGGGCGAGCTCGAGGTGCTGGGCTACCGGCTGCCCGAGGAGTCGAAGCAGGCACGCGCCGAGCTCGGCGTGGCGCCGCAGCTCGACAACCTCGACACGACGCTGACCGTGCGGCAGAACCTCCTCGTCTTCGCGCACCTGTACCGCATCCCGCGGGCCGAGCGGCGCGAGGCGATCGAGCGCGCGCTCGTGATGGCGAAGCTCGTCGACCGGCAGGACACGCGTGTGGACAAGCTCTCCGGCGGGATGCGGCGGCGCCTGCTGATCGCGCGCGCGCTCGTCCACCGGCCGCGGCTCGTGCTCCTCGACGAGCCGACGGTCGGGCTCGACCCGCAGGTGCGGCAGGAGCTGTGGGCGCTGATCGACGCGCTCCGCAGCGAGGGCACGACGATCCTCATGTCGACCCACTACATCGAGGAGGCGCAGCGGCTGGCCGACACCGTCACGATCATGTCGCACGGGAAGGCGGTTGCGGTCGGGCCGCCGGCCGAGCTCGTGGCCGAGCACGCGGGGCAGGAGGTGCTCGAGGTCTACGGGCCTCCCGCGCGGCTCGCGGAGGTCGAGGCGGAGGCGGCCGCGGCCGGGCTCCGCACCAGGCGCACGGGGACGAGCATCTCGATCCTGAGCGCCGAGGTGAACGGCTTCTCGGCCGACGGCGAGCGGCGGCCGGCGAACCTCGAGGACGTGTTCGTGCTGCTCACGGGCGAGGAGATCGGCTGATGGTGGCGGGTGTCCAGCGCGCGGGCCGCCTCGGCCGGCTCGAGCGGTCCGCGCTGACGGGCGTGCTCGTGCGGGAGGTCGTCAACTTCTCCTCCTACTGGCGTTCCTCGACGTTCTCGTCCACGGTCGAGCCGACGATCTACCTGCTCGCGTTCGGGTTCGGCTTCGGGGCCCTCGTGGGCAAGATCGGCGGCTACGAGTACGTCGAGTTCGTCGGCACCGGCACGGTCGCCACCGCGGTCCTGTTCTCGAGCGCGTTCCCGGCGATGTTCGGGACGTTCGTGAAGTACCAGTTCCAGCGCACGTACGACGCGATCCTGGCCGCGCCGGTCGACACGGAGGAGCTCGTGACCGCGGAGGCGCTCTGGATCGCCACCCGCGCGGGCGTCTACGGGTGCGTGCCGATGCTGGTCGCGATCGGCTTCGGGCTCGATCCGGAGTGGGGGATGCTGACGGTGCCGCTGATCGCGTGGGTGGCAGGGTTCGGCTGGGCGTGCTTCGGGATCTCCGTCGCGGGCTTCTCGAAGTCGTTCGAGAACTTCAACTACGTCGTCAGCGCCGTGCTGACGCCGCTGTTCCTCGTCGCCGGGACGTTCTTCCCGCTCGAAGCGCTGCCCGGCTGGGCGCAGTTCCTCGGCAACCTCAACCCGCTGCACCACTGCGTCGTGCTCGTCCGCCATGCCGCGTTCGGCGCGGGTGAGTGGACCGACGTCCTGCGGCTCGGCTTCCTCGTCGCGTTCGGCCTCGTGCTCTGGCGGATCGCGATCCACGCGATGACGCGGAAGCTGGTCGACTAGCGCCAACGTCGAGCCGGGCGTGCGCTACTTGCGCGTGCCGGCCGCGTGGTGCGCGCCGAGGTCGAGCGCGATGCAGAAGAGCAGCGAGCCCGCCCACCAGTTGACCGGGTCGAACGTCAGCGGCTCCTCGTCGCCGACGAGGTCGAAGATCAGCCAGACCACGAACCAGACCAGCGTCATCGGGACCTCCCGTCCGCCTCACCCGCGCCGTCCTCTCCGGCCTGCGATCCTACGCGCTGCGGCGGGGCGGGGCAGAATCCGGTGCATGGCCGCCACCGAGGAGTTCCTCGTCCGCGGGCGGGAGGCGATCGTCGACGCCGCCGAGGCCGCGCTCGAGCGGGCCCACACGCGGCACTACGACGAGGCCGGCACGGCCGAGACACGGCGACGGCTCGAGACCCTGTTCGACCACGTGCTCGGCGCCGTCCGCGCGCGGGACCTGGAGGCCGTCGTCGAGTACGCGCAGACGGTCGCCGCCGACCGCTTCGAGGCGGGCTACGACCTGTCGGAGGTGCAGACGGCGTTCAACGCACTCGAAGAGGCGATCTGGCGGGGGATCTTCGCCGAGCTGGAGCCGGCCGACTACGCAGAGACGCTCGGCCTCGTCAGCACGATCCTCGGCGCCGCGAAGGACGCGCTCGCACGGCGCTACGTGTCGCTCGCCACCGACGCGCACGCGCCCGCGCTCGACCTGCGCGCGCTCTTCGCCGGGCCCCGGGAGGTGTGACCGCCTTCAGGGCGTGGCGGGAGCCGGCGCGGGCCAGCTGACGCGGCGGCCGAGCCAGAGCGCGACGTACACGAGCGCCACGAGCACCGGCACCTCGATCAGCGGACCCACGACCCCGGCCAGCGCCTGCCCAGACGCGGCGCCGAAGACGCCCACGGCGACCGCGATCGCCAGCTCGAAGTCGTTGCTCGCCACCGTGAACGCCATGGTGGTGGTCTGCGGATACGGCAGCCGCATCAGGCGCCCGGCACCGAACCCCGCCGCCCACATCGCGGCGAAGTACGCGAGCAACGGCAGGGCGATCCGTGCCACGTCGAGCGGCTGGGCGGCGATCTCCTCGCCCTGGATCGCGAACAGCAGGACGATCGTGAACAGCAATCCGTAGAGCGTGATCGGGCTGATGCGTGGGACGAACTGGCTCTCGTACCACTCGC
>DATHTC010000606.1:0-1999 GCA_035463735.1 Gaiellaceae bacterium
TGGACATTGGAACTCCCTTTCCTTTGAACTTGGACATAACTTGGACGATAGTGCCAGAGGCGGGCGGTCCTGTCAAGTTTTTGTCCAAATTCGTGCCGACGGCGGGCCCGTCCCCCGGGAACCCGACGAGGACGCGAGCTCCTGGCTCGTTGCGAGCATCCAGGCGGGCCGGTCGCGGCGCGCGGCGGGCTCTTGTCGACGAGCGACTGGAGCGTCTCGGGGTCGGCACGACAGACCGCCTCGGCAGCCTCGAGCGTGCAGCCGCCGCAGCGGCCGAGTGAGCTACGCGGCCGGAGGTCTGTCCAGGCTCAGCGGCGGCGGCGGTGTCCGAGCCAGTCCGTCAGCTCGCCGAGCGCGATCACCGCCAGGAAGACGAGGCCGACGACGAGCATCACGAGGATGATGTTCCGGCCCTCCTCGGCGGGCGTCGTCGCGGCGAGCAGCGAGAGCGCGCTCATGCGGGCGCGATCCTAACGGACGAGGTCGGCGTGCGTGGCGAGGGCGCGGTCGACCGCCTCCCCGCCGGCAGCCTCGCGGGCGGCCTCGAGCGGGTCGGCCGCGCCGACGAGCGGATGCGCCCCGAGCAACGCGACCGACGCCGCCCACAGCGGTCCGTCGCCGCCCAGTCCCGCGCCGCGGAGCTCCGCGCAGCGCGCGAGCAGCTCCGCGAGGTCCTCGACGAGCGCCGGCACCCCCAGCGCGGCGATGACCGCGAGGCCGGCCGCGTAGAGGTAGTCGCCGAGGAGCAGCGCCTCGTTCGCGTCGGCTGGGCGGAACGCACGCGGCATCCCGTAGTGCGCGAGGTAGCCCTCGTAGATCGTCTCCACGCCGTCGGCGTGGGCGGGGTCGCCGAGCGGCGAGAACACCGGCTGCGGCACGTGACGCAGCAGCGGCACGCGCAGGTCGGCCGAGATCTCAGGCCAGGACGTCGGCAACGGCCTCGACCGTCCGGTCGATCTCCTCGTCGCCGTGCGCGAGCGAGACGAACATCGCCTCGAGCTGCGACGGGGCGAGGTACACACCGCGCTCGAGCAGGCCGCGGAAGAGCGTCCCGTAGCGGGCGGTGTCGGCGCGCTGCGCGTCGTCGAGCCCGCGCACGGGCCCGTCGCTCTGGAACAGCGTCAGCATCGCGCCGACGCGCTGCACCGTGCCGTACGGCGCGAGCCCGTCCGCGAGCCGCGCTGCGCGCGCTTCGAGCCGCTCGTACACGCCGGGGTCGCGCAGGCGGCGCAGCACCGACAGCCCGGCCGCCGTGGCGAGCGGGTTCCCGGACAGGGTGCCCGCCTGGTAGACGTCGCCGGCCGGGGCGAGGCGCTCCATCACGTCCGCAGGGCCGCCGAACGCGGCCAGCGGGAGGCCGCCGCCGACGATCTTCCCCAGGATCGTGAGGTCGGGGACGATGCCCAGGCGCTCCTGCGCGCCGCCGCGGGCGACGCGGAACCCGGTGATCACCTCGTCGAACACGAGCAGCGCGCCGCTCGCGTCGGCGAGCGCCCGCAGCGCCTCGAGGTAGCCCGGCTCCGGCGGGACGACGCCCATGTTGCCGGCGACCGGCTCGACGAGGATCGCGGCCAGCCCCTCCCCGTAGCGCTCGACCGCCGCCGCCGCGGCGTCGGCGTCGTTGTAGGGCGCCACGACCGTGTCCGCGGCGGCACCCGTGGGCACGCCGGGCGTCGACGGAATCCCGAGCGTCGCGATCCCGGAGCCGGCGCTCACCATCAACGCGTCGGCGTGGCCGTGGTAGCAGCCGGCGAACTTGAGGATCCGGTCACGGCGCGTGAAGGCGCGTGCGAGCCGCGTCGCGCTCCTCGCGGCCTCCGTCCCCGACGACACGAGCCGCACCTGCTCGATGGACGGGACGGCGTCGACGACCTCGGCGGCGAGCTCGACCTCGCGCTCCGTCGGCGCGCCGAAGCTCGTGCCGTCGAGCGCTGCCTCGCGCACCGCCTCGACGGTCTCCGGGTCCCCGTGGCCGAACAGGAGCGGCCCCCACGACATC
>DATHTC010000607.1:0-1979 GCA_035463735.1 Gaiellaceae bacterium
CTCGCTCCGTCCATGTCCCGACCGATTCGCGTACTCGTCGCCAAGCCGGGCCTCGATGGCCACGACCGCGGCGCCAAGGTGGTGGCCGCCGCGCTCCGCGATGCCGGCATGGAGGTCATCTACACCGGCCTCCACCAGACGCCCGAGCAGATCGTCGAGACGGCGATCCAGGAGGACGCCGACGCGGTCGGCATCTCGATCCTGTCCGGCGCGCACATGACGCTCGTGCCCCGCATCCTCGAGGGCCTGCGGGCCAACGAGGCGGAGGACGTGCTCGTCGTCGTCGGCGGCACGATCCCCGGCGACGACGCCGACGAGCTGAAGCGCCAGGGCGTCGCCGAGGTCTTCACGCCCGGCGCGCCGACGAGCGAGATCGTCGACTTCCTGCGTCAACGCGTTCCGGCGTAGCTCGCGCCTACGACTGCTTCAGCAGGATCCTCTGCGCCGAGAGGACGAGCGGAGCGCCGAGCTGCGCCTCGAGCGTCGTCTCGGCCTTCTCCGTCCACACCTGCGCCGCCTGGCCCGGCTTCGCCGCCGCGAGCTTGGCGGCCGCCAGCAGCGCGCCGAGCGGGTTCAGGACGACCACGTGGGGCGGCACCGCCAGCTCGACCCGTCTGCCGACCTTCGGCACGCGTAGCCCGCCCGGGTAGCGCCGGAGCGACGCCACGTCGAGCTCGAGCGAGCCGTCGTTCGCCTGCACGACCGTGCCGTTGAGCGCGAGCGTGAACGGCGCCCCGGGCTCGGCCGCGAACAGGAGCCGCTTCGCCTTCCGCAGGTGCGGGAACGGCGACACGGCCGCGCCGCCGCCGGGGTGCACCTCGAAGTGGAGGTGCGACGCGATCCCGTCGGCGTCACCGGAGTCGCCGACGTAGCCGACGATCTGCCCCGCCTCGACCTTCGCGCCGCTCTTGAGGCCCTTCGCGAACGACACCCCAGGCTTGCAGCCGCCGCGGTTGTCGTTGCCGAGCGTGCGGTCGTTGTTGAGGTGGATGTAGAGGTAGGTGGTGCCGCTCTGCCCGTGGAGGTAGAGCATGCAGCCGGCTCGCGCCGAGGTCGTCCAGAACTTCACCGTCCCCGCCTCGGCCGCGACCGCCGGCGACCGCTTCGGGGCCATCAGGTCGTTGCCCTGGTGGCCGCCCTGGCCGCGCGGGTCGCCGAAGTCGTCGACGTACGTCGCGCCGCCCGCGACGGGGAAGATGAGCTGCGGGACGGCGCGCTTGGCCACCGGCTTGCCGGTGTGCGCGCCCGCGGTCCCCACGACGAGACCGGCGAGGAGAGCGGCGGCGAGGAGGCTTCGGGCTGTCGTCCGGTGGCGGCTCATGCTCCGGTTCGCTTCCCCGGGAGGCGCTTCGCACCTGCCCGGCACCCCGTGGGGCGTGCTCGAAGGGCCGCACCCTAGCAGGCCTCGAGGCGCGCGCAATCACCCCTTCGGGTACCCGTCTGCCGCGCGCGCGCCGCCGGATAGAGTCCGCGCCGATGAAGATCGCCGTGTGCGTGAAGCAGGTGCCGGAGGCCACCCACCGCCGCATCGACCCGGCCACGAAGCGCCTCGACCGTTCGGGCGAGGGGGCGCTGAACGCGTTCGACGCGAACGCCGTCGAGGAGGGGCTGCGCCTGAAGGAGGCGGCCGGCGAGGGTGAGGTGGTGGTGCTGTCGATGGGCCCGGAGAAGGCGCTCGACGCGCTGCGCAAGGCGCTCGCGATGGGCGCCGACCGCGCGCTGCTCGTGTCCGACGAGGCTGCCGCCGGGTCGGACCTCGTCGCCACCAGCTACGCGCTCGCGAAGGCACTGGAGCGCGAGGAAGCCGACCTCGTGCTGTTCGGACAGCAGTCGTCGGACGCGGACGGCGCCGTCCTCTGGGCCGCCGTCGCCGAGCGACTGGGCCGCCCGGTCATCTCGCAGGCCGCAGCGCTGGTCGTCGAAGGCACGTCCGTCTCGGGCAAGCGGCAGACCGAGCACGGCTACGACACGATCGATGC
>DATHTC010000608.1:0-1748 GCA_035463735.1 Gaiellaceae bacterium
CGTGCGCGGCCTCACGAGCGGACTGCGCTGGTTCCCGGGGTACGGGCTGCTCCTGCTGGCCGATGCGCTCGCACGCATAGCCGTCGCGCTGCCGCTCCTCGTGGTCGCGTCTGAAGGAGTGGCCGCCACGGCAATGGTCGCGGCCGCCGTCGTCAGTGTCGCGGCGGTCCTGTGGGCCGGACGGCATCGACTCCGCGCACTGCGGGAGCCGAACGGCAGCACCCCCTTCCGGTTGCGGGCGGCGGCGGGCTTCGCGGGGCCGGCGAGCGTGATCGCGGCCGCGGATCAGGTGCTCGTCAACGGCGGCCCCCTCGTCGTAGTCCTGGCAGGTGGTGCCGGGAAGACGCGAGAGGCCGGGGTCGTCTTCGCCGCGACGATGCTCATCCGAGTCCCGGTGTTCCTCTTCCAGGGATTCGCCGCGTCGCTGCTCCCGAACCTCACGACCCTCCATGCACTGCGTGACCGAGCTGTCGTCACGCGGGCTGCGTGGCGTGCGTGTGGGGCGATTGCGGGTTTCTCGGCGGTGATCATCGTGGCCGCCACTGCGCTCGGCCCGGAGGTCATGGCGCTCGTGTACGGCGAGGCATACCGTGTCGGACGACTCGAGCTCGGTCTCCTTGCGGTGGGCGTCGCGGCCTACCTCGCCGCGGCGACGCTGTCGCAGCTGCTCCTCGCCGTCGACCGCGGTCGCGTCGCCGCGGTCGGCTGGACAGGAGCTGCGCTCCTGTTCGTCGTCTCGTACGCGGTGATACCCGGGTCGCCGCTCGAGCGGATCGCGGGCGGGTTCGCCCTCGCCGCGTGGCTCGCCGTCGTCTTCCTCGCCGTAGCCGTGACCCGAGCTTCCCGTCGCGCATGAGCGAGGTCATGGGCAATCGGGATGCAGTCCTCCTCGATGCGCAGCCGCTCTGGCTCTCTGCGATCGGACCGATCGTCGGCGAAGCCGGGTTCGACGTCGTCGCGGCCTGCCGCCGCGCCGACGACGCGTTCGAGCTGGTGGGCAGGCACCGCCCAGCGCTGTTCGTGCTCGACCCAGCCTCCGGCGGAACGGCCGTCATCGCGTCGGCGCGGGAGCGAGCGCCGGCGCTCAGGGTCGTCGCCATCGGGAGCTCGCGCGACCCCGGCGAGATCGACGCCGTACTCGCCGCCGGGGCCGTCGCCTACGTGATCAAGACCGCGGAACCGGTGGACATCCTGGCCGCGATCCGCCAGGCGTTCACAGCGTCGATCTTCCTGCCCGGCCCGAAGGTGCCTGGCGGTCCCCGTCGCGTCCGCGCGGGAGCCAACGGCGGCCCGCTGACGAAGCGCGAGACCGAGATTCTCAGGCTCGTCGCAGACGGCCATCCCAATGTCCGGCTCGCTGGAATGCTCTGGGTGACCGAGCAGACGGTCAAGTTCCACCTCTCGAACATCTACCGGAAGCTCGGCGTCTCGAACCGAACCGAGGCGAGTCGCTGGGCGCAGGTGAACGGCCTTCTCGGTCACGAGGACGACGGCGGCACGGCGCACGCCGGGTAGTCGGACGACCGACTCCCGAGCTCACCGTTCGCGCTACTACGGGAAGCGTCCCGAGCCCCGCTCGAAGTCGAGCTCGCCGCCGTCGCGGCACTCCGGCGACCGGTAGACGGCCGGCAGCGCCTCGTAGCCGGCCCAGTAGGCATCGCGCAGCGCCGCCGCGTAGCCGAGCTGGGCACCGAGCGCCTCGGCCGTCGGCGCAAGCCACTGGATGCCGTGGCACTCGGCCGTGGCTC
>DATHTC010000609.1:0-11474 GCA_035463735.1 Gaiellaceae bacterium
ACGCGCCGCTCCACCCGCCGAAGAGCGAGCCGGCCTGCGCCTCGGCGGCGAGCTCGACGCGAGCGCCGTCGGGGAACGCGAACGAGCAGTCGGGCGGGCAGGCGATCCCCGGCGGCGTGCTCCGAACGAGGCCCCGGCCGCGCCCTCGCAGCTCGACGCGGACGCCGCGGCGGGCGAGCCGGAACACCGCGATCACCGAGCGCGTCGTGTCGGCGATCACGGTGCACGTCGTCGTGCCACCGCAGTCGCCCCGCCATCCGGAGAACGAGGAGCCCGCCGTCGCCTCGGCGGTCAGCCGCACACGTGTCGTGGTGCCGAACGGCGCGGCGCAGGTCGGCGAGGGACCGCAGTCGATCCCCCGCGGGTCGCTCGTCACCCGGCCGCGGCCGGAGCGGGCGACGTTGACCCCGAACGACGGGGTCGGGCCGCTTCGGCGAAAGGATGCGGTGACGCCGATCCCGCCGCCGCCGGCGACGAACCGGCACTCGTCGCCGCTGCCCACGCACGCGCCCTCCCAGGCGCGCAGCGCCCCGTCCTCCGGCGTCAGCAAGACCGTGTCCCCGGCGCTCATCCCGAACGTGCACTCGGCGCCGCCGCACGTCTCGTCCACCTCGCTCCCGATCCGGACGCGGATGCTCCCGGTACCCTCGCCGGGGCCCGGGTTGCGGTTCCGGAGCGTGAGCTCCGCGGCTCCGGACGGCGGTGCGGCGCGGCGGAACACGGCCGTCGCATCGCGGCTCGCGCTGAGGGAGAGCCGGCAGGCGTCGTCGGTCCCCGCGGCCTGACAGTCGTCGAACCAGCCGACGAACCGGAACCCAGAGCTCGCCCGTGCACGGATCGTGACCTCGCCCCCGCCCGTCCACGCGGCCGCGCAGACCGTGCCGCAGTCGATCAGCCCGGGCGGGTCGCTGACGACGGCGCCGCCCTCGCTCCGCGTCACGTCGAGCGAGGTGACAGGCGGCAGTGGCTGCGTCGGCCCGAAGGCAGCCGCGACGGCCGCCGGGCCCTCGACCACGAGCTCGCACCGCTCCGCGCGGCCGGCACACTCGCCGTCCCACGCGCGCAGCTCCTGCCCGGAGCCGGGCAGGGCGCGGAGCACGAGCGTCGCGCCGACCTCCAGCTCCGCGCTGCAGCTCGACCCGCAATCGATCGCGCCCGCGGGGTCGCTCTGTACGCGGCCGCCTCCGGAGACGGAGACTGTCACGGTGGCCGTCACCGCCGTCCGCTGCGGGCCGCCGCTCGCGACCGCCGCCGCCGAGAGCAGCGCCAGCGCCGCAGCGGTCCCGACCCGTGCCCGCATCGCTCCCTCCGAACCCGTGAGAGCCGCAGGACTCTGTTGTAGCACCCGTCACGAGCGCCGGGAAGTGGGGCGCGGAACCCAGTCGGGGATCCCGGTGTAGGGACGGCACGGTGGAGGGCCGGCCACCCGAGGACGAGCTCGTCGAGCGCGCGCGCCGCGGCGACTCCGATGCCTACCGCAGCCTGATGGAGAGCTACCAGGGAATCGCCTTCCGGCTCGCGTACCTCGTCGCGGGCAACGCCGCCGACGCCGAGGACGCGGTCGCCGACGGGCTCGGGAAGGCGTGGCTCGCGCTGCCCCGCTTCCGGCGCGGGGCGCCGTTCCGACCCTGGCTGCTCGAGATCGTCGCCAACGAAGCGCGGAACAGGCGGCGCTCCGCCGGGCGGCGGGCGCGGCTCGCGCTGCGGACGGCGGCCCAGCTCCGCCCGGGGGACGCGGCCCCGTCCCCCGAGGCGGCCCTCCTCGACGCAGAGACGCGCGCCGGGCTCCTCGCGGCCGTGAACGCGCTCCGCGACGAGGAGCGCGAGGTCGTCGCCTGCCGGTACTTCCTCGAGCTGTCGGAGGCGGAGACCGCGGCGGCGCTCGGGATCCGGCCCGGCACCGTCAAGTCGCGGCTGTCGCGGGCGCTGGGGCGGTTGCGGACGTCGCTGGAGGAGGTGCCGGCGTGATCGACGTCGAGCGCGCGCTGCGGCAGCTGGGAGCGGAGCTCGAGCTCCCGCCCGTGCCGGACGTCGCCTCCCGCGTCGTGCTGCCGCCGCGTCGAGCGCGCCCGGCATGGAGGCGGCCGCTCGTGGTCGCGTTCGCGGCGCTCGCACTCGCGGTTGCGGTCGCGCTCGCGGTGCCGCCGGCGCGGTCCGCGCTCCTGCGCGTGCTCGGCCTGAAGGGCGCCACACTCACGCTGGCGGAGCGAGAGCCACGCTTCGACACGCAGACGAGCCGGCGGCTCGGCGTCGAGGCCTCGCTCGCGGAGGCGCGCGAGGCGGTGCCGTTCCGGCTGCTCGTGCCGCCGGCGGACGTCGAGGTGCTCGTCGATCGCCCGACGCGCTCCGTCACGTTCGCGTGGGAGGGGCGGCGGCTGCTCCTGACGGAGTTCCGCGGCAGCACGACGCCGTTCATCGAGAAGATCGTCGGGCCGTCCGGGCGGGCCGAGTTCCTCGAGGTCGACGGCGGGCCCGCGTACTGGGTCGAGGGGGCGCACCAGGTCGTCTTCCGCGTGCCGGACGGCCGCATCCTCGAGTCCCGCTCGGCCGGCAACGTGCTCCTGTGGGAGCGCGGCGAGGTGACCCTCAGGCTCGAGGGCGCGCGCACGCGGGCCGAGGCCGTCGCGATCGCGGGAACGCTCCTGCCGGATCCGGTGTAGAGGCGGCATCGACCCGAGGAGGCCCGATGCCATCGCTGCTCCGACTGACGCTCGCGCTCGCAACGCTCGCCCTCGCCGCCGCCGGCTCCGCCACCGCGGGAGGATGGGCGACGGCCGGGATCTCGCCGCTCCCCGACGACTCCATTGCGGCGGGCGGCACGTGGAAGACGACGATCACGGTGCTCCAGCACGGCCGCACGCCGCTCGACGGCGTCCAGCCGACGCTGACGATCCGCAACGGCGACGAGACCAGGACGTTCGCCGGCACGCCGACCGGAGAGCCCGGCAAGTACGCCGTCGTCGTCGAATTCCCGTCCGGGGGCACGTGGGACGTCTCCGTCTGGGACGGCTTCACCGAGTACGGCAACCCGCAGACGACGACGTTCGGCTCGGTCGACGTCTCGGGCGGCTCCGCGTCCGGCGGCGCCTTCCCGCTCGGCTGGACCCTCGGTGGCGTCGGCGCCGCGCTGGCTGTCGCCGCCGCGCTGCTCCTCCTGCGCCGCCGCGCCAGGCCGGACTCGGTCGCCGCGCCGCTGCCCGGATAACGGCAGCGCCCTCCCGCAGCCGTAAATCCTTTGTGAACTCGGCGGATCACCCGGTAAGGGGTGATCCGCCCTGCTCGTTTAACCGAATGACGAGCGAGGACGTCTACAGAGGAATGATGGCAGCGGCAGAGCTTCAGGAACGGACGGACGGCGATCGGGTGCAGGCCTGGCGGCTCGAGGAGCTCGAGCGGGCCGGGTATCCGGCCGAGCTCGCGCGGGAGCTCGCCGCACGGTTCGACATCGACCTCCACGGCGCCGTGGCGCTGGTGACCGAGCAGGGCTGCCCGCCCGAGATGGCGGCCCGCATCCTCCTCTAGCGCCTGCCCGGAGCCGCGGGCAGGGTCGGCGCCGCCCGGGCAGAATCCCGCGGTGGTGCTTCCGGTCGCGTCCATCCCCTCGCCCTCCGGCGGCGAGCTCGAGCTCGGCCCGATCTCCATCCACGCGTACGGGCTGATGCTGCTGCTCGCGATCGCGGCGTGCGTCTGGCTCACCGGCGTGCGCTGGACGCGACGAGGCGGCGACTGGGACCTCGTCTTTCGCGTCGCGGTGTGGGGGGTCGCGGCCGGGATCGTCGGCGCGCGCCTCTACCACGTGCTCACCTCCTGGGACGAGGTGCCCGACGAGTGGTGGGGCGTCTTCGCGGTGTGGAAGGGCGGGCTCGGCGTGTGGGGCGGGATCGGCCTCGGCGTGCTCGTCG
The DNA here is from genome assembly GCA_035463735.1 of Gaiellaceae bacterium. Classification (GTDB taxonomy): domain Bacteria; phylum Actinomycetota; class Thermoleophilia; order Gaiellales; family Gaiellaceae; genus DATHTC01. The sequence continues at coordinate 3,903 of DATHTC010000609.1, forward strand.
GCGCCGTCGTCGTCGCGCGGTCGGGGGAGAGCGTCACGCGCTTCATGGACGTCGTCGCGCCCGGGCTGCTGCTCGCGCAGGCGATCGGGCGCTGGGGGAACTGGTGGAACCAGGAGCTCTTCGGGGACCCGACCGACCGGCCGTGGGGGCTCGAGATCGACCCGGAGAACCGCCCGGCGGAGTATCTCGACCGCGAGACGTTCCACCCGACGTTCCTGTACGAGTCGCTGTGGAGCCTGCTCGGCGTCGGCGTCCTGCTGCTCGTCGACCGGCGCTTCCGCATCCGCCCGCCGGCGCTGTTCGCGCTCTACGTCGCCTGGTACACCGCCGCACGCTTCTTCGTCGAGCACCTGCGCGTCGACCCCGCCCACGAGCTCGGCCCGTGGCGGCTGAACGCGTGGGTCTCGCTCGCGCTCTTCGTCGCCGCGCTCCTCTTCTTCGTCTGGTGGCAGTGGCTGCGCCCGCGGCGGCGCGCCCGCGGCGAGGCGCCGAAGCCGCCGCCGCGGATGAGCGTCCCACGCGGGCGCGTCCGAAGCGGGCGCTAGCGTCTCGTCCGTGGCCTCCGCGGAGACACATGCCGGTCTCTCGCGGCCGACTCGGCGGCGTCACCACGGAGGCCACCGATGATCGTGCGCGAGCTCGAGCTGGACCTCGACGCCTTCGAGGGGCCGTTCGACCTGCTCCTGACGCTCGTGCTGAAGGAGGAGCTCGACCTGGCCGAGGTCGACGTGGCCGGGATCGTGGTCGCGTTCGTGGACCGGCTCGCGGCGCGCGACGCGCTCGACCTGGAGGCGTGCGGCGAGTTCCTCGTGCTGATCGCGGCGCTGCTCGAGCTGAAGGCGCGCTCGCTCTTCCCCGAGGAGGAGGCGGAGCTGGCGGAGCTCGAGCCCGAGGAGGCGGCGGAGGAGCTCGCGCGGCGGCTCGCCGAGTACCGACGCATGCGCGAGGCGGCCGCGTGGCTCGCGGACAGGCTCGTCGCCGAGCGCGACCGCTTCTTCCGGCTCGGCCCGGCGCCGCTCGCTCCCCGGCCGGAGCGCCGGCTCGCGCCGCAGGAGCCCGAGTCGCTGGCCGCTGCGCTGCGGGTGCTCGCGACGGCCCCGCAGCAGCCTTCGGTCGCGCACATGGGGCTCCGCTTCCCGCCCGTCTCGCAGTTCGTCGAGCGCTTCCGGGCCGTCCTCAGGCGCCGACGCCGCGTCGACTTCGAGCAGGAGGTGCGCGAGCTCACGCGCGTGGAGCAGGCGGTCGCGTTCCTCGCGCTGCTCGAGCTGCGCAAGGCGGGCGAGGTCGTGCTCGAGCAGGCCGTTCCGTTCGCGCCCATCCGCGTCTCGCGCGCCTCGCCGGCGTCGGCTCCTGCCGGGCAGAGCCCGGCTCCGCCGGCGCCCGACGAGCACGCGTCGGAGCAGGAATCCGTGACCAATCGCGAAAGGAGAGAGTCCCCGTGGATCGCCCGCTCCGCCTGATCTCGTCCAACCCGGTCGACCGCCTCGCGCGGACGGTCGAGGCGCTGCTCGTCGTGGCCGCGCAGCCGCTGGCCGTCGACGAGCTGGCCACCGCGGCGGACGACGACGCGGAGCGCGTCGAGACGGCGCTCCGTCTGCTGGCCGACCGGTACCGCGAGGGTCGCAGCGGGATCGTGCTCGAGCACGTCGCCGGCGGCTGGGCGTTCCGGGCGGCGCGCGAGGCCGCCGAGGCGTGTGCGCGGCTCGTCGAGCGGCCGGTGGAGCGAGGCCTGTCCCAGGCGGCGCTCGAGACGCTCGCGATCGTCGCGTACCTCGGGCCGTGCTCGCGTCCGCAGATCGCGCGGATCCGCGGCGTCGCCGCCGACTCGGCCGTGGCGGGGCTCGTCGAGCGGGGTCTGATCGCCGAGGCGGGCCGCGAGACGGACGCCGGCGGCGCCGTCCGCTACCGCACGACGCCGCTCTTCGAGCGCGTGTTCGGGCTCGCGTCGCTGTCGGAGCTGCCGCGGCTCGACGACCTCGGCGCCGACGTCGACGAGATCCGCGCGCGCCTCACCGCGGTCGCCGAGCAGCGCGCCTCGTAGCCGCGCGAGGAGCTTGTGGCTCTGAGCCACAAGCGTCTTCCGAATCGGGAACCGGCCGCGCTCTCGACCGCGGGGACGAGTTAGTGGCTCTGAGCCACGAGCGCCTCTCCCGGATACTTCGGCCGTGCGGCTGAACGCGTATCTGGCGCGCGCCGGCGTCGCCTCCCGGCGCAAGGCCGACGAGCTGATCAAGGCCGGCCGCGTCACCGTCAACGGGCGGCCGGGGGAGCTCAACACCGACGTGGGGAGGCACGACCGCGTCGCCGTCGACGGCGAGCGCGTGCGCGCGCAGGGTCTCGCCTACGTCCTCCTGCACAAGCCCGCGGGCGTCGTCACCACGGCGAGCGACCCGCAGGGGCGCCGGACCGTCGTCGACCTCGTCGACCACCCCGCGCGCGTCGTCCCCGTCGGCCGGCTCGACGCGGACACGACCGGGGCGATCCTGCTCACGAACGACGGGCCGCTCGCGCACCGGCTCGCGCACCCGCGCTACGGGATCGAGAAGGCGTACGTCGCGACGGTCGAGGGCGACCCGGACGAGGAGACGGTCCGGCGGCTGCGGGAGGGCGTGGAGCTCGAGGACGGGCGCACCGCCCCCGCGCGGGCGAAGCGGTTCGCGCCCGGGCGCGTCGAGCTCGTCCTGCACGAGGGCCGGAACCGCCAGGTGCGCCGGATGCTCGAGGCGGTCGGGCACCCGGTGAAGCGCCTGCACCGGCCCCGGTACGCGGGGCTCGACCTCGACGGCCTCGCCCCCGGCGAGTGGCGGGAGCTGAAGGGCCACGAGGTGGCGGCGCTGCGGGCGGCTACAGCGCGCGCGGCCGAGCGGCGCCGAACAGCGCCCCGCCGCCGGCCTTGACGAAGCCCATCCGCTCGTACATCCGCTCGAGCGTCCCGGCGGACGCGTTCCGCGCCTTCTCGGCACCGCGCGCGAGCAGGTGCCGCAGCTCGGTGGCGTCGCCTCGCAACCCCGCGTACCGCTCCTGGATCGGCCGGAGCAGCTCGACCACCGCCTCGGCGACGTCCTCCTTGAACGGCCCGTAGCCCGCGCCGTCGTAGCGCGCCTCGATCGCCTCCGGCGCCTCGCCGGTGGCCACGGCCATGATGTCGATGAGGTTCGTCACGCCCGGCTTGTCGGGCGCGCGCCGCACATCGCGGCACGAGTCGGTGACCGCGGTCTTGAACTTCCGCCGCACGACGTCCGCGTCGTCGAGGAGCAGCAGCGTCCCCTGCGCGGTGCCGCCGGTGGTCGACATCTTCCGCTCCGGCTCCTGGAGGTCCATGATCCGCGCGCCCACCTCCGGGAAGATCCCGTCCGGCACCGTGAACGTTTCGCCGAAGCGCGCGTTGAAGCGCTCCGCCACGTCCCGCGCGAGCTCGAGGTGCTGCCGCTGGTCGTCGCCGATCGGGACGTGCGTCGTCTGGTAGAGCAGGATGTCGCCGGCCATCAGCACCGGATAGGTGAAGAGGCCCGCGGAGACGAACTCGCGCCGGTCGGACTTGTCCTTGAACTGGGTCATCCGGCCGAGCTGGCCGTAGCTCGTCACCGCCGCCAGCAGCCACGCCGCCTCGGCGTGCGCGGTCACGTGGCTCTGCACGAACACCGTCGAGCGGTCCGGGTCGAGCCCCGTCGCGAACAGCATCGCCGCGAGGTCGAGCGTCCGCTCCCGCAGGTCCGCCGGGTCGTACTCGACGGTGATCGAGTGCAGGTCGACGATGCAGAAGAACGCGTCCCCGCGCTCCTGCGTCGCGGCGTATTGGCGGAAGCCGCCGGCGTAGTTCCCGAAGTGCTTCGCGCCCGTCGGCTGGATGCCCGAGAAGATCCTCATGGGGCCGACATTGTGCCCTCTACACTGGCGCGATGGCCGTCACCGGCTCCCCCGAGCTGCTCATCGTCATGTCCGCGCAGGCGTCGGTCGAGCAGGTGGACGAGGTCGTCGCGCGGCTCGCGGAGGCCGGTGCGCACGCGCACGTCACGCCGGGCAAGGACGCGACCGTGATCGGTGCGATCGGCGAGCGCGACCTGCTCGCCGCGCTGCCGCTGGAGGGCTTCCCGGGTGTCGACCAGGTGCTCCCGATCCTCAAGCCGTACAAGCTCGTCGGGCGCGAGATGCGCCGCGACCCGACGGTGATCGACGTCGACGGGCGGCGGATCGGCGACGGCTACTTCGGCTTCATCGCCGGCCCATGCACGGTCGAGCACCGGGAGCAGACGCTCGAGTCGGCGCGGGCGGTGGCCGCGGCCGGCGCGACGATGCTCCGCGGCGGCGCGTTCAAGCCGCGCACGTCGCCCTACGCGTTCCAGGGGCTCGGGCTCGAGGCGCTCGAGATCCTGCGCGAGGCGCGCGAGGAGACGGGGCTGCCGATCGTGACGGAGCTGATGGACCCGCGCGACGTCGAGGCGGTGCTCGGGACCGCGGACGTGATCCAGATCGGCGCGCGGAACATGCAGAACTTCTCGCTCCTGGCCGAGGTCGGGAACGCGGGCAGGCCGGTACTCCTCAAGCGCGCGCCGTCCGCGTCGGTCGAGGAGCTGCTGATGGCCGCCGAGTACGTGGTCAAGGAGGGGAACGCCGAGGTGATCCTCTGCGAGCGCGGGATCCGGACGTTCGAGCGCTCGACGCGCTACACGCTCGACATCGGCGCGATCCCCGTGCTGAAGCAGGAGACGCACCTGCCGGTGATCGTCGACCCGTCGCACGCGGCGGGCCGGCGCGAGCTCGTGGCGCCGCTGGCGCGCGCGGCCGTGGCGGCGGGAGCGGACGGGATCATCGTCGAGGTGCACCCCGAGCCCGAGCACGCGCTCTGCGACGGGCCGCAGCTGATCCCGACCGCGGAGTTCGCGGAGTTCGCCGCCGAGGTGCGGGCGCTCGTGGCGCTGATGGGCCGCACGATCGGCTGAGCCGGGTCAGCCGCGGCACCACGTCGGCTGGGCGTACGTCACCCAGTCGCCGACGGCCTCGCCGGCGCGCTCGAACAACTGCGGCCCGGGGCGGAGCTGCCGGTACCCGCTGCCGTCGGGACGGGCGAGCGCGAGGCCCGCCGTCTCGCCGAACGCGATCAGGTCGCCGCTCGGCGACCACGCGGGGCCCGTCTGCGGATTCTCGACCGCCCCGCGCGTGAGCTTCCGGGCCTCCTGCGTCTCCACGTCCACGATCCAGATGCGGGTCAAGCCGCCGACGTTCCGCGTCACGGCGCCACCTGTGTGCGCACGTCTGGGGCGAGTCTGCGCCTGCTCCCAGGAGGCGCGCAAGCGCCCGTCCGTGCTCGTCTAGCCTCCCTCACCGTGGGCATCGGCCGACTCGCGATCGTCGGGACGGGGCTGATGGGCGCCTCCGTCGGCCTCGCCGCGCGCGCGGCCGGCGCCGCCGTGCACGGGTGGGACGCCGATCCCGCGAATCTCGCCGCGGCCGCCGAGCGCGGCGCCGTCGAGGCCGGCGGGTCGTTGGCGGCCGCGGTTGCCGACGCAGACCTCGCGGTCGTCGCCGTCCCCGTCGTCGCGCTCCCCTCACAGGTCGAGGCGGTGCTCGCGGCGAGTGACGAGTCCTGCACGGTCACCGACCTCGGCTCGACGAAGCGCTGGGCGGCCGGGCTCGGCGACCGCTTCGTCGGCGGGCACCCGGTGTGCGGGCGCGAGGCGCGCGGGCCGGCCGCGGCGACCGCGGAGATGTTCCGCGGCGCGACGTGGTTCCTGACCCCGACGGCGGCGACCGACCCGCAGCGCTACCGCGCGCTCCACGGGTTCGTCGCCTCGCTCGGCGCCGTGCCGGTGGCGATCGACCCGGAGGCGCACGACCGCCTGGTCGCGCTCACGAGCCACCTGCCGCACGCGCTCGCGAACGCGCTCCTGAACCAGGCCGGCACGAGCCGGATCGAGGGCCACGAGCCGCTCGCCTCCGCCGGCGGGTCGCTGCGGGACATGACCCGCGTGGCCGGCGCGAACCCGCGCGTGTGGGTCGACATCTTCCTCGACAACGCCGACGCGCTGCGGGAGGCGCTGGCCGACCACCGGCGCCGCGTGGAGCAGCTCGAGGCGGCGCTCGAGCGGCGGGACGCCGGCTACCTCGCCCGCTGGATCGCCGAGGCGGCGGGCAACCGCCGCCGGATGCTCGCCGACGCGTACGAGCGTCCCTCCGACCTGCGGCGGATCGACGTCCACGTCCCCGACCGCCCCGGCGTGCTGGCCGGGATCACGCAGGCGCTCGGCGCAGAACGCATCAACATCGAGGACTTCGAGCTGCGCCACCTGTCGCCCGAGCGGGGCGGCACGCTGACGCTGCTCGTCGCCGGCGGCGACGAGGCGGAGCGGGCGGCGGCGCTCCTCGAGGCGCAGGGCTACTCGGCCGCGGTGTCGCCGGTGCTCGACGCATGAGGGTCGCGCCCGCGGCGGCGCTCGCCGGCCACGTCCGGGTGCCCGGCGACAAGTCGATCTCGCACCGGGCGCTGCTCGTGGGCGCGGTGTGCGACGGGGAGACTCGGGTCGAGGGCTGGGGCCGCTCCGGCGACACGGAGTCGACGCTCGCCGCGGTGCGCGCGCTCGGCGTCGAGGTGCACGAGGAGGACGAGACGACGCTCGTCGTGCGAGGCGCCGGGCTCCGCGGGCTGCGGGCGCCGGACGGGCCGCTCGACTGCGGCAACGCCGGCACGCTGATGCGCCTGCTGCCGGGGCTGCTCGCCGGGCAGGAGGGGCGGTTCGAGCTCGTCGGCGACGACTCGCTCTCGCGCCGCCCGATGGAGCGCGTCGCCGAGCCGCTCCTGCGGATGGGCGTCCGGATCGAGACCGTCGACGGGCTCCCGCCGGTCACGGTCGAGGGCGGGCCGGTGACGGCGATCGACTACCGGCTCCCCGTCGCGAGCGCGCAGGTGAAGTCGGCGGTGCTGCTGGCCGGGCTGTACGCCGACGGCCGCACGACGGTCGTCGAGCCGCGGCCGACGCGCGACCACACCGAGCTGCTGCTCCAGGCCGCGGGGGCGCGCGTCGCGCGGCGGCCGACGTCGGCCTCCGTCGACCCGGTCGAGCGCCTCCGCCTCGACCGCGTGGAGGTGCCGGGCGACTTCTCCTCCGCGGCGCCGCTCCTCGTCGCCGCCGCGATCGTCCCGGGCTCCGAGCTGACCCTGCACGGCGTGGGCCTCAACCCGCGGCGGACCGGCCTACTGGACGTGCTGGGGCGAATGGGCGCGCGGATCGCGGTCTACAACCGTCGCCGCGCCGGCAACGAGCCGGTCGGCGACGTCGACGTCCGCGCGTCGGAGCTCGTCGCCACGCGCGTCGGCCCCGACGAGGTGCCGGCACTCGTCGACGAGCTCCCGCTCGTCGCGCTGGCGATGGTGCACGCGCGCGGCGAGAGCCGCGTGGAGGGGGCGGAGGAGCTGCGCGTGAAGGAGAGCGACCGGATCGAGGCGACCGCGGCGGCGTTGCACGCGCTCGGCAGCCGGGTGGAGGCGAGGGACGACGGTTGGCGCATTCGCGGCGTGCCCGCCCGCCCCCGTGGAGGCACCGTGCAGAGCGGGGGCGACCACCGGATCGCGATGCT
>DATHTC010000610.1:0-3155 GCA_035463735.1 Gaiellaceae bacterium
CTGCTCGGCTCGCTGAACATCAGCATCCCGGAACACGAGCGCTTCCTCGACGTGAAGGTCGACGCGATCGGCGTGCTCGACTTCAGGCGGCACACGCTCGAGATCGACGCGACGATCCGGCGCGGCGTCGTGATGGGCCTCTTCACGATCACCGGCGACGGCGGCGTCCGCTCGAGCTGGGGCGACACGCCGTATCTGATGGCGACGCTCGGCGGGTTCCATCCGAAGTTCCATCCCGAGCCGGCGGTCTTCCCCAAGCTCAACCGGATCCTCATCACCGTCGCCAAGGAGCATCTTCCCGACGGCGTCGAGTTGAGCGCCTCCGGCTACATGGCGCTGACCTCGAACACGATCCAGTTCGGCGCGACCTTCAACGCCTCGATCAAGTCCGGCAACTGGAAGATCGAAGGCTACATCGGCGGCGACGCGCTGATCCGAATGCCGTTCGCGTTCGACGTGGAGATCAAGGGCGGCGTGCACGTGAAGTACCGCGGGCACAACCTGATCGGCGTCGACTTCAAGGGCGGTCTCGCCGGGCCGTCGCCGCTCGTGCTGCGCGGCAAGGTGTGCGTCTCGCTGCTCCTGTTCGACGCCTGTTGGAGCGACAGCATCGAGCTGGGTGGAGAGGACATTTCCGGCCCGACGGTCGCGAGCCTCGTGCCCGTCCTCGCGGACGAGATGGCGCGCGGGTCGAACCTCGCGGTCACGGCCGACGACGACAAGCTTGTGCTGCTGCGGCGCGACGAGGAACCGGCGCGTCCCGTCCTCAGCCCGCTCGGCGTCGTGACCTGGAGCCAGAACCGGATGCCGCTCGGGCTCGAGATCGACACGTTCGAGGACGGCAAGCTCGCCAAGCCGCAGCGCGTCGGGGCGCGTGCATCCGTTCCGACCGACGCGTTCCTCAACTGGTTCAGCCCTGGGACGTTCGTCGAGCTGTCGGAGTCGGAGGAGCTGGCGCTGCCCGCGTTCGAGCGCCAGCAGGCAGGCGTGACCGTGAAGCCCGCCGAGGACCCACGGTCGGCCGCGACGACGGTCGACGTGAGCTACGAGGAGATCAGGCTGCCGTCCCCCATTCGGGAGCTCGTCGGCGGACTGGTGATCCCGGGGCACGTGCTCGAGCGGATGGAAGCGATGGAAGCGCCGCCGTCGATCCGTCCCGGCCCGACCCGCTTCGCCGTCGGCGCGGAGGCGTTCACGGTCGAGACCGCGACAGGGACAGTCGTGCTGGACAGCGAGGTCGCAGCGCACCTCGCCGGCCGCGCTACGTTCTCCGCCAAGCAGCACGTGGCCGACCGGCTCGTGGCGGTGGCGTCGGGATGAGCGACGTCTCGTTCTTCGGCTGGTGGCAGCCTCCGGGCGCGGCGGCGGTCTCCTCGGCGACGCTCCACGAGGGACGGCTGTCGGCCGCGCTGCAGCTGACGGCGAGCGATCTCGACCGGCCCTCCGACTCCGCGACGGTCACCGCCGTCTACGACCTGCTCGGGCCGCGCGACGCGACTGGGCTTGCCGCCGGCGCGGTCGTGCACACCTACCCGTCACCGGGGGCGCAGAACGTCGAGCTCAACAAGGCCGTCTACGCCGAGCTCGCTGCGCCGGACCTGCCGTGGCGGCACACGGTCAACCTCCCGCAAGGGAAGGCGCTGCGCCCGTGGATCGTCCTGCTCGTCGGCACGGCCGACGAGATCGACGTCGCAGGAGACAGGGTGCGCCTGCAGCCGTCGGTGCTCGACGCCCACCCGCTCGTCGACTCGGCGCGAGGCGCGCACGTCGAACAGGCGGCGGACGGCCGCCCGATCGCGCGCCTCATCTCGCCACGCGCGCTCACACCGGACCGCGACCACGTCGCGGTGATCGTGCCGGCGTTCACCACAGCCGGGACACCGGCGTGGGCGACGCCGGCAGGCGGGACGGTCGAGCTCGCGCTGTTCCACCAGTGGCGCTTCCACACGAGACCCGGCGGCGACTTCGCCGCGCTCGCACGGCGGCTGAGGCTCCGCCAGGCGAAGGACCTCGGCGCCGCCGAGGTCACCTACGGCCCGCTGCCGTCCGTGACGACCGCCGTCGCCGGCGCGCTCGTCTCGAAGTCGACACCGCCGCCGGGACCGCTGCCGCAGGCGGCACGGGACGACCTCGCGGCGCTCACCGTCGAGCTCGGCGACGCCGCACATCCGGTTCTCGGGCTGCCGGACCACGCCGGGCCGTGGCCGCCTGCGCCTCCCGCTCCGGTCGCGGGCTGGCGGGCCGCGCTCCGGCGCGACTACCGGGCCCGTGCGGTGGCCGGACTGGGCAACGCCGCGGCGATTGCAAACCAGGAGCTCCTGGCGCACGAGGCCGGGCGGCTGGCCGGCGCCTACGAGGAGGTCGCCGATCGCCTGCGCCGGCTGGCGCTGGGACTGCTCACCTCGAAGTCGCTGTGGCAGCGCCGCGTGTCGGCTGACCCCGTACGACGGCTGGGCGTGCTCGGGCCGGCGCTGCGGGACGTGCTGACAGCGAGCGGGCCGGTCGCCGCGGTGATGGAGCACCCCGACCGCGCCCTCGAGCGCAGCCTCTTCTCCTCGGCTGCTCGACGTGCGCTCCGGCGCACCGGAGAAGCCGGCGCAACCCTGCAGCTTGCGGCCGCCGCGCCGCCGCGGCCGGTTCGGAGCGCGCCCAGCGCCGTCCACACGGACCTGTTCGCGCGGGAGACGAAGCGCGCACCGCTCGACGACGCGCTGATCAGGCGGCCGCCCGCGACACGCACGATCGGCACGACCGCGAAGCGGCTCGCGACCGCGTTCGACCGCCGCGGGCTCGACCCCGACACGGTCACCTTCCTCAACGCGCGGCTCAAGAGCGTCACCGACCGCCTGACGGCGAATGCGGCGGCGCCGATCCTGCCGCTGCTCGCGCTCGTCGACAGCGGCGGGGCGCGGCCGAGCCGCGAGCGGCTGCGCGTCCTCGGCGACGCGCTCAACGCACCGCCCGACTCTCAAGACCTGGCGGCGCTCGGGACGAAGCTGGCGCGCCCTCCGGCGCAGCCGGTCGCGACGGCGTTCGACCTCGACCGCGCCGGCACGCAGATCGCCCAGGCATTCGATCCGACCGTCTCCCGGCCGACGATCGTCGACCGCGTGCTCGGCGGCGTGATCGACGCGGTTGGTTCCGTCGACGCCGCC
>DATHTC010000611.1:0-1665 GCA_035463735.1 Gaiellaceae bacterium
TCGCCCTTCGCGCAGTCGCTGTTGTTCCGGTGGATCGCCGTCTACATGTACGAGGCGGACGCGCCGCTCGCCGAGCGCAGGGCGGCGGCGCTGGCCCTGGACCGCGACCTGTTGCGGGAGCTGCTCGGCGCGGAGGACCTCCGAGAGCTGATCGACGTCGACGCCCTCGCCGACGTCGAGCTCGAGCTCCAGGCGCTCGCCGATGGCCGCCGTGCCCGGAACGTGGACGACCTGCACGACCTCGTCCGCCGGCTCGGCGACCTGGCCCTGGAGGAGGCCGATGCGCGGTCGGAGGGCGATGCCGCGACGTGGATAGATGAGCTGGTCCGCGACCACCGCGCGATCGTGGTCCGGGTCGGCGGCGAAGAGCGCTTCGCCGCGGTCGAGGACGCCGGCGCGTTGCGCGACGCGCTCGGCGTGACGCCGCCGCGTGGGACGCCGGCCGCGTTCCTCGACCCGGTCGAGCAACCCCTGACGGCCCTCGTACGGCGGTACGCCCGAACGCACGGGCCGTTCCATGCCGCGGACGTGGCCCGCCGATTCGCGGTCCCGGAGGAACGCGTGCAGGCGGCGCTCCGGTCGCTCGAGACCGACGGGCGCGTCGTCCTCGGTGAGTTCCGACCGGGCGGTCTGCAGCGCGAATGGTGCGACGTCGATGTCCTGCGGTCGATCCGCCGACGGTCGCTCGCCGCGCTCCGCAAGGAGGTCGAGCCGGTCGAGTCGGCCGCGCTCGCGCGGTTCGCGGTCGGATGGCACGCGATCGCGCGGCCCCGACAGGGACCGACCGCGCTCGTCGACACGCTCGACCAGCTCCAGGGGGCGGCGATCGCGGCCTCGATCCTCGAATCCGACGTGCTCCCGTCACGGGTCTCGGGGTACCGGCCCGCCGATCTCGATGCCCTGCTCGCGAGCGGCGACCTCGTGTGGGTGGGCGCCGGCGGCGTCGGCGCCGAGGATGGACGCGTCGCGCTCTTCTTCCGCGACGGGCTGCGCGCCCTGGCGCCGGCCCCGACCGGTGAGGCTCCGGCCGACCCGATCCACGACGTGATCCGAACGTTGCTCGTCGAGCGCGGCGCCTCGTTCTGGCCGGACCTCGTGCAGGCGGCGGGGACCGCGGACGAGCGCGTGGTGCTATCGGCCCTATGGGACCTGGTGTGGGCGGGTGAGGTCACGAACGACACGCTTGCGCCGCTGCGGGCGTACCTCGGTCGGAGGCCGCGGGCGTCCCGGCAGGGACGGCCGCGGCCGGGGGCCATCCGCCGCACGGGACCGCCGGCGGGTGCCGGTCGATGGTCGCTCGTCGCGCCGCTGCTGCGCCCGGAACCATCGTCGACCGAGACGGCGCACGCGCGCGCGATGCAGCTGCTCGAGCGGCACGGTGTCGTGACGCGCGAGACCGTCCTCGCGGAGGGTGCGCCGGGTGGGTTCGCGGGCGTCTACGGCGTGCTGAAGGCGCTGGAGGAGTCGGGTCGCGTGCGCCGCGGGTACTTCGTGGACGGGCTCGGCGCCGCTCAGTTCGCGCTTCCGGGTGCCGTCGAACGGCTCCGCGCGGCGCGGGAGTCGGGCGAGGGAGAGCCGACGCTCGTGCTCCCAGCCGCGGACCCCGCCCAGCCCTACGGCGCGACGCTGCCCTGGCCGGCATCGGCCGGACGTCCGGCGCGCGTC
>DATHTC010000612.1:0-5327 GCA_035463735.1 Gaiellaceae bacterium
GAGGGGACGCAGGAGATCCAGCGCCTCGTGATCGCGCGCGAGATGCTGCGCGAGTCCCGTGCGTTCCTCCTCGCCGGCGTCGGCTAGCCCCGGCTGCTGTTCCTGCCGCGCGCAAGGCGGTCGCGGTTCGTGACGGTTCCGTGACGGTGCCAGGCACCGTAAAGGCGCCTTAACGGTGCCTGGCACCGCGAGTCCCGCGCGTTCCGCTCGCCAGCTCGGCTAGGCCTCGCGGCGACGGCGAGGCGCGGCCGGCCGCACGTCCCTCGCGTGCGTCCTACCCGGCCTGGCCGAGGTGCAGGAGGTTGCCGTCGGGGTCGGCCACCGTCGCCATGCGCTCGCCGAACTCGGTGTCGGTCGGTTCCTGCACGACCTCGACGCCGCTCCGGCGTAGCGTCGTGGTCTCGGCGTCCACGTCGTCGGTGTAGAGCCAGACGGCAGAGCGCCCCGGCGGGGCGGGCGAATCGGACTTGGAGAGGCCGATCGAGAAGGGACCGAGGCTCACGACCACGAACGCCGGCTCCCTGTGGTCGGGCCAGCGGTACCCCGCCTCGAAGCCGAGACGATCCACGTAGAAGGCCGACAGCCGTGCCAGGTCTGCCGTCTGGAGGATGATGAACGCGTCGCGAAACGGCACGAGGCGACCCTACCGCGAGCGGCGCCGGGCGGCCCCCGACACACTTCCGTGACGGTGCCAGGCACCGTAAAGGCGCCTTCACGGTGCCTGGCACCGTGGAGGCGAACCTCCGCCGCGGTGGCCCCTGCAGTCACGGACGGTACTGCTGCGCGACCGTCCGCACCGTGTCGACGTCGACGTCGATCCAGGCGCCGCGGTCGAACGGCGCGAAGAGCGTGAGCGCCAGGCGGGCGACGGGCCCTGCGCCGCCAGGCCTATGCGGGCACGGCGGCGGGCGGATAGCGCGCGCGGATCTCGTCGACGAAGCCGGCGAGGCGGCCGGCGAGCGCGCCGTCGCGGATCTCGAGCACGTTCTCCGCGTTCTTCTCGCCCGAGCGCGAGAGGTTGAAGCTGCCGACGAAGACGATGTCGTCCGCGATCGTCACCTTCGCGTGCATGAAGTCGTGGAGGCTCTCGGGCGACCAGGGCGTCGACCGCTTGCCGGAGAACCCGCCGCGCGTCAGCACCGTCTCGAGCAGCGGGATCTTCCACGTCGACACCGCCTGCGCGCGCCACTGCGAGAAGACGTCGTCCACCTGCGTCTGGTCGACGATCCCGGCGAGATCGCACCGCCCTTCGCCCGCGACCTCCGCCAGCGTCGCCAGCACCGGCCCCGACGTGAGCACCGGCGACGCGATCCGGATCCGCCGCCGCGCGCGACCGACGGCGCCGGCGATCCGGTGCGCGAGCGCCTCGCCGTAGGCGGGGCAGAACCATGGCCGGACGCGCGCTTCACCGACCCGGACCCGCCGGGGCTCGACGTCACCCGACTCCTCCACCGGCTCGCCGCCCCACAGCTCCTCGAAGTTCAGCGCGAACGCCTCCGCGAGCTCCTCCGACGCGACGCGCACGACGACGTTCTCCTGCCGCGACCACGAGTCGTTCGTCCAGTTCGTCGAGCCCGTCCAGACGTGTGCGCCGTCCCGCACGACGTACTTGTGGTGCATGAGGTCGGGCACGCCGGCGACCGCGCGCGTCGGGAACGGGAGCGCCTCGACGTCCTCGGGCACCGTCTCCGGCGGCGGCGGCACCGGCACGGGGTTCGGGTGGTCGACGTCGTACAGGAGGCGCACCGCGACCCCTCGCGCGGCGGCCCCGGTGAGCGCTCCCAGCGCGAGCCGCTCGGCGTCGCCGTCGAGCCTCAGGTTGTAGAGGGCGAGGTCGAGCGTCCGCTCGGCGGCGTCGAGGAACGCCGCCACGTCAGCGGCGACGGAGGCAGCCTCCTGGCCGCCGTCCGTCAGCGTCCGGAGCTCGATCAGCGTCCCGACGCGGCGCGCATCGCCGCCTTGTGCGCCCGCTTCGCCGCCTGGTAGTCGAGCAGCGCCTCGCGCGAGTCGACGTCGCCGAGCGTGGGGTGCGAGGGCGCGAGCGGCGCCGCGTGCTCGACCCCGAACCGCTTCGCGAGCACCGCGCCGAGCGCCTTGACCTTCATCTCCCCGAAGCCCGGGAGCGCGGCGATCCGCCGCCCGAGATCGTCGGCGTCCCGCGCGTCCTCCCACACGCGCTCGGCGCGGCCGTCGTACTCGGAGACGATCGTGCGGCAGAGCTCCTGCACCCGTTTCGCCATCGCGCCGGGAAAGCGGTGCAGCGCCGGCCGCTCCGCGAACGCGCGCTCGAGCTCGTCGGGGTCCATCCCGGCGAGCTCCGCCGCGTCGAGCCGGCCGACGCGCCGCTGGAGCTCCAGTGGGCCGGAGAAGGCCTTCTGCACCGTCACCTGCTGGTCGAGCGCGAACCCGATCAGCAGCGCGAGCGGGTCGCGGGCGAGGAGCTCGTTCGCCTCGTCGTCGTCCGTGAACCAGAGCCGGTCGGGGCGCGCAGCCACGGCCGCACCCTACCGGCGTCCGCTGGCCAGCTTGACCGAGACGGGCACCTCGAGGGCGTCCGGGGTCGCATGCGCGAGCACGAGCCGCTCGAACGCAGCGCGGATCCGCGCGAGCGTCTCCGGCGGCTGCCCGAGCAGGAGCGCGCGCAGCCGGAACGCGCCACCGAGCACGCCGTCCCACAGCGCCTCCGCGTCGGCGACGCGATGGAGGAACGACACCGTCCGCACCTCGACCTCGCGCAGGCCTGCGCCCTCCAACAGCGCCGTGAACTCGCCCTCGTCGGCGAAGCGGAAGATGTCAGGGCCCGGCGGGACGTCCGCGGGCGGCGTCGCCCCGGCCTCGACGAACGCGTCGACGAAGACCCCGGACAGGCGCGACCGGGGTGGGGCGTCCCACGTCGTGAACGCCACGCGCCCTCCCGGCGCCAGCACCCGTCCGACCTCGGCGAGCGCGCGCTCCGGCCGGGGCAGGTGGAGGACGAGGAAGTTGGCGACCACTGCGTCGAACGACCCGTCCGCGAAGTCGAGCCGCTCGGCGTCACCCTGGACGAACGTCAGCCGCGGGTGGAGGCGCGCGGCGAGCGACACCATGCTCTGCGCCACGTCCACGCCGACGACCCGGGCACCGCGGGCGTCGGCGGCGGCCGCGACGTACCCGGGCCCGCTCGCGAGGTCGAGCGCGCTCGTGCCCTCGCCCACGGCCGCGGCATCGAGGAGCGGGCCGGCGACCCTCGTCGTGATCGGCCGGAAGAAGCGGTGGTAGTCATCGGCGAGCGCCTCCCACCCGGCCGCCTCGAAGGCCGCGAATGCCTCGGAATCGTCGCCCATCGCGTCTCGAGCTTGGCACCGGCGCGAGGCGCGGGCAACCCGAGGTGTGGCGTCGGGCGCACCCGGAAACGAGGGTGCCATGGACACGAAGAACCCCGCGGAGAAGGCGGGCGAGCTCGCGCGTGAAGCCGAGCGCGGCCGCTCGGAGCGGACGCCGTGGCTCGCGCTCGGCGGCGTCGGCATGACGATCGGCGCGGTCGTGCTCGTGCTCGCCGCGATCCTGCTGCTGCTGTACTGGCTGGTCTAGCCGGACGAGACATCCCCGGCGGTACCCTCAGGTGGTGGCCGGGCCGCTCGACGTCTTCTCCCCGCGCACGCGCGCGTGGTTCGAGCGCGCGTTCGCCGGGCCGACCCCGGCGCAGGAGCTCGCCTGGCCGGCGATCGCGAGCGGCGAGCACGTGCTCGTCCAGGCGCCGACCGGCTCGGGGAAGACGCTCGCCGCGTTCCTCTACGGGATCGACCGGCTGAGCGAGGCGCCGGGCGAGGGCCTTCGCCTCCTCTACGTCTCGCCGCTGAAGGCGCTCAACTACGACATCGAGCGGAACCTCCGCGGGCCCCTCGCCGGGCTCGAGTCGCAGCTCCGCGTCGGTGTCCGCACGGGCGACACGCCGCAGGCCGAGCGGCGGGAGATGCTCCGCCACCCGCCGGACGTCCTGATCACGACGCCCGAGTCGCTCTACCTCCTGCTCACCTCGCAGGCGCGGGAGCTGCTGAAGCGGGTGGAGACGCTGATCGTGGACGAGGTGCACGCCGTGGCCGGAACGAAACGAGGTGCGCACCTCTCGCTCAGCCTGGAACGTCTCGAGCGCCTTCTAGACCAACCGATGCAGCGCATCGGTTTGTCAGCGACGCAGCGCCCGCTGGAGGAGATCGGCCGGTTCGTCTCGGGCGCGCGCCCGATCCGGCTCGTCGACGCAGGCGTGCGCAAGGAGCTCGACCTCCAGGTCACGGTGCCGGTCGAGGACCTGCGCGAGCTGCCGTCGACCGGCTCGCTCTCGTACCCGGTGCCGGCGGACGGGCAGGAGATGGACGCGGGGACGGAGCTCGGCGCCCGCTCGATCTGGCCCTCGATCTACCCGGAGCTGCTGCGGCGCGTGAAGGAGCACCGCTCCACGATCGTGTTCGTCAATAACCGGCGGCTTGCCGAGCGGCTGGCGCTGCGCCTGAACGAGCTGGCCGAGGAGGAGATCGCCCGCGCCCACCACGGCTCGCTCGCCCGCGAGCAGCGCGTCGAGGTCGAGGAGCTGCTGAAGCGCGGCGAGATCCCGTGCCTCGTCGCGACCTCGAGCCTCGAGCTCGGCATCGACATGGGCGCGGTCGACCTCGTCGTCCAGGTCGAGAGCCCGAAGTCCGTCGCGCGGGGCCTCCAGCGGATCGGGCGCGCGGGCCACGAGCTCGGCGCCGTCTCGAAGGGGCGCATCTTCCCGAAGTTCCGCGGCGACCTGCTCGAGTCCGCCGTGGTGGCGAAGCTGATGCGCGAGGGGGCGATCGAGGAGACCGCGATCCCGCGCAACCCGCTCGACGTCCTCGCGCAGCAGATCGTCGCGATCGCGGCCGAGGAGGAGATCGCCGTCGCGGAGCTGCACGAGCTCGTGCGCGGCGCGTACCCGTTCGCCGACCTCTCCCGCCAGCAGCTCGAGAACGTGCTCGACATGCTTGCCGGGCGCTACCCCTCCGACGAGTTCGCCGAGCTGCGCCCGCGGATCGTCTGGGACCGCACCGGCGGGATCGTCCGCGGCCGCGACGGCGTGCGGCGGCTCGCGGTCACGAACGCCGGCACGATCCCCGACCGCGGCCTCTTCGGCGTCCACCTGGTCGACGGCGGCGGCCGCGTCGGCGAGCTCGACGAGGAGATGGTCTACGAGGCGCGCGCCGGCCAGACGTTCCTGCTCGGCGCGTCGACCTGGCGGATCGAGGAGATCACGCGCGACCGGGTGCTCGTGTCGCCCGCACCGGGAGTTCCGGGAGCTGTCCCGTTCTGGAAGGGCGAGGGGGTCGGCCGCC